>CAZBBI010000105.1:1187-3615 GCA_964490135.1 uncultured Candidatus Peribacteria bacterium | reverse complement strand
TATTATGGATAGAAGATACAATTACATGAAAAATAAAATTCGTGATAATGCGTACAAAAATCGTAAAAACCAATTCGGTCGACACTTAGGTGGGCAAAAGTCTATTCACGTAAATGATAGATCAACTCAAGCAAAAAGAAGTGGAGAACTTGAGTTTGTTCCATATTATAATGATGTGAAAGAACACAGCAATGTTTCTTATGTACGACCAAATAGAAAGCAAACATTCCGACGACGAGCTATCAATTATTACCAAGAAGGTGGATATGCTGGTAAAGACGAATTGAAGCAAGACGTTATTTATGGATCAACACATCGAGTTAATATTATTCCATTCAAATGGTTTAAAAGAAACAATGATTTAGAAGAAGTTACTTCAGATATACGTGGTATTCAACGAAACATAGGAAAAGACGAACAAGTTGCAACTGGTTACCAAAAAACAACATTTCGACGAGGTTCTTCTACGCGAAACTTCATGAGTCCTTACCAACGGTAAGTAGAGTCAGAAATTAAGATAGAAATATAAAGAGAGTGAAGATGTCTTCACTCTTTTTTTTATGAACAATCGTATTGATAAAATTAAGAGAATCTGATAAAACTTTCACATAACCCACCTAAATTCCCATATGGAAAACGCGAAAAAAATAACTCCACAAGCACTTGAGGCAGAAAAATCAGTACTTGGTTGTATCTTGTTGGACAGAGATGCAATGGTAAAAGTAGCTGATTTTTTATTAGTAGCTGATTTTTATCACGACCATCATCGTTTTATCTTTGAAGTTGCAATTGATTTATTTGCCACTTCAGAACCAATTGATTTGGTTACGATTTCCACAAAACTTGAATCACGTGGTAAGCTAGATTTGATTGGTGGTCCTGAATATTTAGCGTTACTTCAAAATATGGTACCGACATCTAGTCATATTTTTAAATATGCTAAAGATGTAAAACATAGATCAACGCTACGAAAACTAATAAGTGCTGGAAATAAAATTGTTAGTATCGGGTATGAAACAGAAAAACCATTAGAACAATTGTTAGAGCTGGCAGAGAAAGAAGTTTTTTCAATTTCTCAAACATTTTTGAAGAATCGTTTTATCAATATAAAAGAAATTTTAGAGGCCAGTTATGAGAAATTTTGTGAAATTCATGAAGACCCAGAGTTAGCGAATAAAAACAGAACAAAAACTCACTTTAAAGATTTAGATAGCCGATTAAATGGTGGATTTAGTAAATCAGATTTAGTTATTTTGGCAGCACGTCCATCTATGGGTAAAACAGCCTTAGCCTTAGCCATAGCTCAAAATATGGCGATAAATGAAAATAAAAGAGTGGGAATTATTTCGCTTGAGATGTCAAAAGAGCAATTAGTAGAACGTATGTTCTGTAGTTTATTACAAGTTGATTCTTGGAAACTTCATAAAGGAAAATTAACAGAAGAAGATTTTGAACGAATGGGACCTGTTATGGATGATTTAGCCAAGGCCCAAATTTTTATTGATGATGCGATGGGAAGTTCTATTGCGGAATTAAGGGCTAAAGTTAGAAGATTACAAATGGAACATGGACTTGATGTACTATTTCTCGATTATTTGCAATTGATGAGTGGTAACAATCCAATGAATCGGGTACAAGAAATTTCTGAAATTTCACGAAGTTTAAAAGAGCTTGCTCGTGAACTTAATATCCCAATAGTAGCTCTTTCACAGCTTTCTCGTTCGGTAGAGGGACGTCCAGACAAACGCCCAATACTTTCAGATTTGCGTGATTCTGGATCAATTGAGCAAGATGCAGATATTGTGATGATGCTTTATCGTGAAGATTATTATGACCCAGCGACAGAGGAAGTAAATGTACTAGAAGTAAATGTATTAAAACATCGTAGTGGGCCGACTGGAAAAGTTAAAATGCATTTTGATCGTTCACGAATGAAATTTTCAGATTTAGATCAAAAACACCAGCCAGGATTTAAAGATGTTGCCGATGGACCATCTAGGCCGAGGCAATCTCCTGCTTTAGCTTCTATGCCACGTTTTTAATCCACAAAACATCTTCTCGTCCCCTCCACCAGGTAAGTTGGCGTTTGGCGTAATTTCTATTTCGCTGTTGGTTTATTTCAAGTGCTCTCTGGTAGCTGATGTTTTCATCTAAAAAATCCTTTATTTCCAGGTATCCAAAACTTGTGTAGGTATTTGGAGAAAGATCATATTTATCTATGATTTCTTTTGTCTCTTCGATAAGTCCATTTTCAAATTGAATTTTTGCTCGTGTGTTTATTCTCTCGTAAAGTATTTCTCTTTCATGGAAAAGACCTATTTTTAAAAACGGATACTTAGAAACTCCTTTTTCCGGGGATTTTTCATATTGTTTTCCTTCCAGATTTATTCGCGAAAGAGTTTCATCTTCTGCATTATTTTTATCTACG
>CAZBBI010000105.1:0-1177 GCA_964490135.1 uncultured Candidatus Peribacteria bacterium | reverse complement strand
AATTTTTGTAAAAACATAATTCTCTGAAATTGCGTCTAGCCAAAGCATAGTTCCACCAGAAAGAATTGGAATATTGCCTTGCGAGTGAATTTCTTCTATTTTACCAAAAGCATATTGTTGGAACTCGTAAACAGAAAAATGTTCATCAGGGTTTTTTAAATCAATTCCCCAGTGAGGGATTCCCTCCATTTCATCTTCTGTGATTTTAGCAGAACTTATATTACATTCTCGGTATATCTGACGTGAATCAACCACAATTATTTCAGATTTCTTCTCACTTTCGTTTTCAATAGATTTAGCTAACTTAACCGTAAAATCAGTCTTTCCACTAGCGGTTGGTCCAACTATTTCCAAAACCCCATTGGGATGTTTTTTCAGGAAATCTAATGATTTTTGTAAAATTTCGCTTTTAGAAAAAAGTTTCATCACTAAGATAGTATTCGTTGCTATTTAAGATGCAAATAGACGACCTTATAGTTCAATGGAAGAATAACTCCCTCCTAAGGAGTAGATGTAGGTTCGATCCCTACTGAGGTTACCACTAAAGAAGAAATATGATATTTATTTAACTATCCTTTAATCACTTGCAAAAACTCAAAAAATACGAAGAATCGATTTGATGAAAAAAGGAGAAATACTGGAATTGGAAATAATTGATTTAGCCTTTGGAGGAAAGGGGATTGCAAAATTATTAATTGATGATACTAATTTTGTTGTTTTTGTGGATGGGGGAATCCCTGGGCAAACAGTTGAAGCTGAAATTACAAAGAAAAAGAGCAGCTATGCTGAAGCTAAATTGGTAAAAGTTATAAAAAAATCTAAGTTGGAAATCGAAATTGATTACCACCTTACGGCAGGTGCACCATGGGCAACATTGCCAATTGAGTTACAACAAGAATATAAACAAAAACAAGTTTTTGATCTCTTTCAGAAATTTGCAGGTATTGATTTAGAAAAGGATATTTTTGATGAATATGTCGAATCACCATCGATTTGGAACTATCGAAACAAAATGGAATTTTCTTTTGGACCAACGGAAGAAAAAATAGAGAAAGTTGTAGATGATAAAAAAATCTGGTCACATAGTGGATTTGGACTTGGTTCAAAGAAGAGGGGTCAGTATTGGTTAGTAGAGAATTTAGAAAAACCATCAGGAATGTTTGATGAAACATTTGAA
>CAZBBI010000104.1:0-3630 GCA_964490135.1 uncultured Candidatus Peribacteria bacterium | reverse complement strand
AATGCAAAAAAGTTTTATTTCTATTTTTTCTTCACCTTTATCAACAACTCGGTGTCCTCCAACAATTCCTTATACCAAGTAACAGGCAACTT
Source organism: uncultured Candidatus Peribacteria bacterium (assembly GCA_964490135.1). Taxonomy (GTDB): domain Bacteria; phylum Patescibacteriota; class Gracilibacteria; order UBA4473; family UBA4473; genus JALWQU01. Next base: position 3,538 of record CAZBBI010000104.1, on the reverse strand, counting down.
ATCTAATTTAAGCTTTAAAGCATTAGCTGTCACTATCCATTTTTTGGTAGAATTCTGAATAAGTCCGAATAATTGATCAGGAGAAAAGTTTTTCCCAAGTCTCATAATAATTTCATATTCTTTGTGTGATTTTTTTTGGATACGTAAACCTGACATATTTGCTTCTTTCAATGCCATTTTGAACCTGATAACCCTCACTAAATTTTCTACTTCTACAGGCAATTCTCCATAATCTAATTCTAAATCTTTCTTGTACTCCTCAAGAGACTTGGGAGTTTTTGAACTCGCCAACTCTTGATACACCTGAATTTTTTCATTAGCATTTGGGATATAACTCGGCGGAATATATGCTGAGAGTGGAATTTCAACCGTAACATTTTCTTCCTCTTCTGCCTCTGCCACATGTTCACCATTTTTTAGTTTTTCTACCATCTGGTTCAACATTCTAATAAAATGAGAAACCCCAGTATCTTTCATTGCTCCTGATTGGCTAGACCCAAGCAACTCCCCTGCTCCACGAATTTCCAAATCCCTCATCGCAATCTGAAATCCTGCTCCAAGCTCCGAAGATTCTACAATCGCTCGAAGTCTTTTTTTTGCATCTACTGCTAATTTCTGTACTTGATAAAGGAAAAACGCATAAGCTTGAGTCCTACCTCGTCCGACACGTCCACGTAATTGATATAATTGTGATAATCCAAATTTTTCCGCCCGATTCACAAAAAGTGTATTAGCATTTGGTAAATCAATTCCATTTTCAATAATTGTTGAAGCCACCAAAACATCTGCTTTCCCTTCTTTAAATTGCTTTATACGTGCCTCCAAATCATGTGGACTCATCTGTCCATGAGCAACAATAAATTTAACATCTGGCATAAGCTGCCTAAGCTGATGAGCTTGAGATTCAATAGTTTGAACTTGATTATGCAAAAAATAAACCTGACCACCTCTTTCTACTTCATGTAGAATCCTCTCACGAATCAAGTCAAAACTATACCGACGAACTTCCGTAATCACTGGTAATCGTCCTGGTGGAGGTGTGGTAATTGTGGAAATATCCTTTAATTTATTCAACCCCATATGTAATGTCCGTGGAATTGGTGTTGCTGTTAGAGTCAGAATATCTACTCCATCTCTCATTTTTTTCAGTTTTTCTTTTTGTTTCACTCCAAACTTCTGTTCTTCGTCTATAACTATTAATCCAAGATTTTTAAATTTAACATCATCAGACAAAAGCCGATGTGTACCAATTACAATATCCACTAATCCAAAAGATAGATCTTTTATAATTTGTTTTTGCTCGGCTGCAGTCTGAAAACGAGAAAGTAAGGCAAGATTAACACCATATTCACGCTTCGCTACACGCTTAAGAAAACTTTGATAATGCTGCTCTGCCAAAATCGTAATAGGAGCCAAAATTGCACACTGGTATCCGGAACAAAAAGCTTTGAATGCTGACCGCATCGCAATCTCTGTTTTCCCAAATCCAACATCTCCACAAACTAACCGATCGACTGGCTTTGGTCTTTCCATATCTATCCTAACTTCATCCCAAGTTTGTTTTTGCCCAGGAGTCAATTCATAAGGAAAATCATCACAAAATTGTTTCATTTTTTCATTATCAGAATCAAATTTCTTACCCTTTGCAAGCTCTCGTTTCGCATATAATTCTAACAATTCTTTCGCAATTTTTTCCGTTTCTTTTTTAAGTTTTTTCTGCAAATTTTGCCATTCGGTTCCTCCTAATTTTGTCAGCCGAGGAGACTCATCCCCGACATATTTGGAAACTTTTTCCGCAGACTCTACCGGGATAAAAAGCCGATCATTATTCAGATATTCTAGTTTCAAATACTCTCGAATTTCTCCATGACCAGTTTCCCTACGAACAATCCCATTATACTTAGATATTCCGTGATCTAAATGAACCACATAATCCCCATCTTTGAGTGAATTCATCAACTCAAAATTCATCCCTGATATGGATTTTTTACGAGCAGTTGTTCTCCGAAACTGAAAAATTTCTCGATCAGTCAGAAACAATTGTTTCCGATTATTATTTTGAAATGAATGCGGTAAGAAAGCGTCTTTTTTCAGCTGAAGAACCTTTACGGTAGAAGGAAAGGTCTCCTCCATATCTTCTGTAAACATTATCTCATTATCTCGAAATATTTTTTCTATTTCATCAAACTTTTTCGTCATTACAATTATTTCAAATTCACGACGAAATCTTTCTTTGATATCCATTACAAAATCCGGGATCGTGTAATAAGGTAAAACTGAGAAAAAATTAAGATGAAAAAATTTCTCTTCCTCTTTTGGAAAAGTTGTAAACGTAATTTTATAAAAATCCCCATTAGGACAAATATCGCTATCCAAATTATCAGAGATAAAACAAGTTTTTTCGTCCTCTACTAATAAATCAATAAACTGCGCTGATAAAGAATCTTTTTCGTATTTTATAGCATAAATATCTAATGATTTTTTTGCTGTAATTTTTATAGCTGGAATCTCTCCCTGAGGATAAGTTTCAATCTTTTCTATTTCTTCGTCAAAAAGATCAATCCGATAACAAACGCCCTCGTTTATTGGATAAACAAATAATTGATCCCCTCTTTTTACAAATTCCCCAGGTTTAATCAGTTGATCTTCCGCACTCGTATATCCAATTGATTCTAACTCAGCAAACAGATCATAAATCTTAATTTTATCTTTTGATTTCAGTGTTAATTTTTCGGCTTTTATCTCTTGTGGTGTGGGAAACTTTTGAGACAAAATACTTTCTAGATTTTCAAAAAAAAATAAATTTGTTGAACCAGACTTCAATCTTTTTGCTAAATCATAATACATACGAATATCCAAATTATCCGGAATAAGTACGATATTCTTACCGAAAAATTTCTCAGCATTTAGGTACAAACTATCGGCTTTTTCGTCTGTACTTGCCCAAAATATATTTTTAAATTTTGATTTCTTTACTACCTGGGAAATCAAAAAACTCTTGGCCATGGCATTCCCTAAGTTTACCAGTGTCAAGTTCTTACTATCTTCCAAAGTTTTTAGTTCTTCTGGTAGATTAAGCGAAAACGGAAAATTTAAAATCTGTGGCATAAAACTTCTAAATAATCAAAGCAACCAAACTTCTTAAAAGAAAGTTTGGGCGGTGCCTGTGAACCTCTATACTTTTTTCATAAACATAAAAAAATAATCGTCATCTCAACTGAAAGTCAAAATGCAAAGGAGATCTAGAGTGGAGAAATCTTCTATGTACTCCAGAAACATCCTAAATTCTTGTGACGACATTATACAGGAAAAAACAAAAAGCAAAAGTATTTTTTATGCCAATTCTGGACCGAAAAGTACTCCATAAGCATGACCACCAGTACCAATGGCCGTCATTCCTAAGTTTTTATTTGGTCTAATTTTTTCAATATAATGTCTTAAATCATAATTTCTTTGTGCCAATGAAAGTGCTGTTGGTATCCCTGCCGATGAAACATTTCCAATAAAAGGAACAATATTCAAAGAACTAATCGGACTT
>CAZBBI010000103.1:0-3631 GCA_964490135.1 uncultured Candidatus Peribacteria bacterium | reverse complement strand
TTCTCCTGCAGCCATTCCTACAAATCCTTTTTCTAAATCTGGCAAAAATTGTCCCATCCCAATACGAAACTTATGATTTTTTCCATCAGTATTTGGTAAAGTCTTTCCATCTTTATCTTTTCCACAAAAATCTACCTCAAGTAGATCTCCATCTTTAGCTTTTCTTGAAACAGACTGAGCTATTTGTGCCTGTGCACAAACTGTTTTAAGTACTTCCTCAACTTCTTTATCTGTAACTTTTACTTCAGTTTTTTTAATTTTTACTTTTTTATAATCCCCCATTTTAACCTCTGGAAAAACTTCTACCTCAAAACTTACCTCCATTGGCATTTCTTGTTTTTCTGGCATTTTTGTCTCAGGAGCCGAAATTACTGCAATTTCTTCTTTTGTTATAAACTCACGATATGCTTTATCTAATGCTGTATTTAAGGATTCAAACGCCAATTTTTCTGGACCTATTTGAGCTATAACCATATCCTCTGGAGCCTGACCTTTTCGAAATCCTTTAACCGATACATCATTTTTTGCTCGAGCAATTACTGATTTTTGAGATTTCTCTAAATCTTCTTTTCCTATTTTCACAGAAAAAGAAACTTTTGATCCTGATAATTTTTTGTAGTTTGACATGATTGTTCTTGAGTTAAAATTCTATGAGATACTACTAAGGCTATATTTTTTGGCAATATTTTATTTTCAAATGTTACTTAAATATTTATTTGACAGCATTCTCAGAGTTAATGTACAATAATTTTGAACAAGACATTTCTTAATTTCTTTAAAAATGGCTACAGAAATACCAGATACAGAAAGAATAACAGAGGAAGAACAAAGTGAGTTAATGGTTGAATTTATGTTAGCAGACCTTATTCCTGGGGACCTTATAAGTGCTGCTGCAATAGTTCAAAACTCTAGTAAGGAAGTAGGTACACAAGTACATTCGATCACAAATTAATAAATTCATGACTAAAGAAAACCTCAATATCCTAGAAGAGTTCCACTCCTTTGGAGGAGATCACAAAGCTCTTATCCAAAAAACTGAAGATGCTAAATTTTCTGTACTGATTTATCAATGGAATGACCAAAAATTAGACAAAGACGGACTACCTGTCTGGGAAAAAGTTTCTGGACCATTTATTTTAGATAACGAAATTGAGGCCAAAAAAAATGCTCAAGAAAATTTAGAATTATTTTCCCTAGAAATAATAGATGAAGCTATAGATAAGAATTTAGAAATTTTCACTAAAGATATATTGGGACATAATGATTTCCGATTTTTTAAGCCAGAAAATTTTGAGCTTGAATATTTAGAAGATGAAAAAAATGAAGATTTTACTAAAACAGAACCAACTAGAGTTCTTCATACAGGTGAACTTTGTTTTGCAGAAAATAATGACCAATGGATCTGTGGATTTTTGGAATCACAAGGAAAGATCAAAGGCTGGAAAGTTTTTGATGATTTGAAATCAGCCTTAACAGAAACAATAAAATAAATTATTTCTTCACTTCTCTTTCTACAGACTTCAATCGTTTTTTATAATCTCTATGCACTTGTATAAGTGTAACAATCAAACCTACAACAGCTGAAATAAAAACAATATAAAGCCATAATCTTTTAGAAAGAGTAGAGACTTCAGCAAAACGAAAAAGAGTCAAAAATATTCCAAAAACACCTAGAAAAACAAATTTACCAAGTCTTTTTTTCATAGATTTTTTTAGATATTTATCTTTTGCTGCCATTTTTCGTAAAAATCCTGGCAAAAAAATCAAAAGAACAAAAAACCCTAATAATGGAAATCCAAAAGGAAACTCCCCTCCTGGAGTTGAATCCCAGTAATAAGAAAATGTGAAAAGCTGTGATAAATTAAGCATATTTATAAAAAAACTAAAAAATTAAATTCGATCGCACTTTAATACGAAATTATTAATATGGCAAGATTAAAGATAAAATTCCCAAATGTATAAGAAAATTCTCAAAAATTAAGATACTTTTTGGCTTATAAGCTTTCCGTCTTTGTCTAAAACCTCTCCTAGCCTAGTACATATCTCAATAGCACTGCTAAAAATTTTTGCTATCTCATCTAAACGTTTTAGATCTATACCACGAAGATCAATGTTTGCAAATATCAATTCACCCGTTTCATCATCGAGAAATGTAACATTCTCACCAATAAAAGGTTTATTCGAAGGTTTATCCACTATAACTGGTGCATCTAATGGTGGTTGATAACTACTTTGTGCTACACATTCTTGATTTTCCATAATTAATATAAATTAAAAAACACATCAATTCTACATAAAATCAAGATACTGTAAATAAAAAAATTATTTAAAATTAAATTATTCAGAAAAACTACAAAGAAAGGTTGTATTTAGAAACCTTTTGCTTTAAAATAGGTTCAACGAGAATTATAATATCCTGAAAACATGAGCACAACAATAAAGCTTCCAGATGAAATAATCTTTCAAGCAAAACAATACGCACCCATAAATAGTCGTTCTATCCCTAAACAACTTAGCCATTGGGCAAAAATTGGAAAAATTGCAGAGGAAAATCCTGATTTATCATATCATTTTATAAAAGACATACTATATGGACTTCAAGAATATAAACACAATGAAGTTAGTAATTATGAATTTGGATAAAAATGCATATTTTACAAACTAATACCTTCCAAAAAAAAGTAAAAAGACTTTATTCTTTTGAAAAAAAACATCTAGATGAAGCAGTTAAAATAATTATCAAAAATCCTCTTTCTGGCTCACAAAAAAGCAGTGATCTATCTAATTTAAGAGTATATAAATTCAAAATCAAACATCAATTAATGCTTTTAGGGTATATTTCCGAATCAAAATCAAAAACCATAACACTTATCGCCTTGGGAAGTCATGAGAATTTCTATAGAGATATTAAACGTTAGCTTTCTCCCTCCTCTGTCACAATTTTCCACTTAATTTCTTTTTCAAGATGACCATCTGGAATAGTAAATCCAGCTGCTTTTACATGTCCCCCACCGCCAAATTTTTCCGCTAGAGCTTTGACATCAACATTTTCCTTACGAGTTCGAAGAGAAGCTTTCACATTTCCTTTTTCATCTTCAGACAAAAGCACTGAATAATCCGCTTCTGGCATAGAACTAACATAATCAATTACTCCTTCTAAATCCGCACGAGTTGCCCCAACTGACTCATAATCTTTCTTTTTGATTCCTACAATTGCTGCACCATCTGGAGTAACGTGAAGGTTCTCCAGAACTTTTCCCCATAATTTTAAAGTTTTTATGTCGTATGAACGAAAAACATTTTTTGCAATCTGATTCAAATTAGCGCCTAATTTTAATAATTCAGAGCCAATTAAATAACTTGAAGAGCTTGTGTTTTGATGCATAAAACTACCAGTATCAGTGTATACCCCTAATAACAAGGCTGTTGCAATTTGCGGAGTTACCTTCATATCTAATTTTTGCAAAAGTTCATAAACTACTTCAGTAGAAGAACAAACATCAAGTGGAACAAAGTTTATTTCTCCAAAATGGTCATTTGAAGCATGATGATCGATATTTATTTTTACCATCTTATCCGAAACAATTCTTGGTTTTGTTTCATGAAATTTAACCATTTTTTTGTTTCCACA
>CAZBBI010000102.1:0-3635 GCA_964490135.1 uncultured Candidatus Peribacteria bacterium | reverse complement strand
AGAGTTAAAGATTGTGAAGGACAAAAAACAATAGTATCTACAGGGCATGGAGAAACAACTTCAGTTAACCTTACTTGTGAGTTAGCAAAATCAGGACCAAGCACTACTTTAATGCTTTATATGATGCTTGGAGTAGCTGGATTTGTTCTTATTGGAGTTTTAAGCAGAAGAAAGAAACAGTAAATAGTATTTAAAAAATGTTAAAATTAAAAAAGCTAGATTAATATCTAGCTTTTTTTATACTTAGTTAAAGATTAATTCATTTTTAAATTTATACATGTCAGGACACAGTAAATGGCACTCGATAAGACATAAAAAAGCAGCTAACGATGTTGCTAGAGGAAAGGTTTTAACAAAGCATAGTAAAATTTTGTTAATTATTGGTCGTAACGACCCCAATCCAGAAACAAATACTCCACTTAAAAATGCGATTTCAAATGCAAAATCTGATGGAGTACCTAGAAATAATATAGAAAAAATTCTAAAAAAATTATCTGGAACAGATAAAGATGATACAAATTATTCTGATCAATTATATGAAGGATTCGGACCAGAAGGAATTCCTATTTTAGTTGGAGCATTAACAGATAATTCAAATAGAACCTTTCCAAGCGTAAGATCTGCTTTTGATAAAAATGGTGGAAAAATAGGCAGCAGTGGAGCGGTTAAATTTTTGTTTGATCATGTTGGTGTAATCTTTGTAGTAAATGAAGGAAAAGATGAAGAAACATTGTTTGAATTGGCTATTTCGGCAGGAGCTGATGATTTTGAGTATGGGGAAGATGAGTCAGAAATTATTACTTCCTTTGAAAATTTAGGAAAAGTTCGTGATAGCTTGGAAGGAGAAATAAAAATCAAAAAATTTCAGCCAGAATATCGCGCAAAAGATCCCATTATGATAACGGATAAAAACGTTTTAGAAATAGTTACCAACTTTATTGAGAAAATTGAGGAAGCTGAAGATGTAGATGATGTTTTCGCAGGATTTGAAGTATCTGAAGATTTAGTATGAAATATTCCATAATTATTCCAACAATAGGACGAAAAACTTTATCTAAAGTTATTGATGGAATTTGTGCGTGTGAAGATTTTGAGAAGATAAATCCAGAAATTTTAGTTATTTTTGACGGAATACAATCTTTAAAATTAGATAATAAAAATATTAAAATACTAGAAACAAAACAAAAAGTTTATGCCGGTGGTGCCAGAAATTTAGGAATAGATGAGTCTAGTGGAGATGTTCTTGTTTTTATAGGGGACAATGGTGTTCCTGATAAGTTTTGGTTATCTAGGATTGTGAAATTTCACAAAAAATTCCCAGAAAATAATTTGGCCTTACTTGGAAAAACAGAATGGAAAGAGAAAACTAATTTTACAGACTTTTTAGAAAATAAAGCTCAATTTGATTTTAAAAAGATTGCTAAATTAGGTGCAAATTGGAGGCATTTTTATACTTCAAATTTGTCTTTTAAAAAAGAGTTCCTTGGATCAGAAAAATTTTCAGATAAGTTTGAAGGTTGGGGATTTGAAGATAGTGAATTAGGGTATAGATTAGAACAAAAGGGAATGAGTTTAGTTTTTGATGAAAATACAATAATTTTTAGAACCGACAGTCCAACAATTTTGGATGTCATAGAAAAAACAAAATCATCAAAGAAAAATGCTAAGATTTTTGAATTATTACATTCAGAGGTAAAAGTTTTACCAAACGGCTGTAAAAAAATGATTCTCTCTATTCTTATATTTTTCGCCGGTATGCTTTCACCGTTTTTTGAAAAAATTAAGTGGTGGCACCTCTGGAAAAAAAGCTGGATAGGGTAGTTTATTAGGTAAAAATTCCCAGTATTGACATTTACACTTAGATATTGTGTCCAAAATTTCTTTTGACATTAGTTTTTTTGTTTATTAAAATTAATTTAATATTAAATTAAAAAAATAATGGCAAGAATTGAAACAGGTAGTATGGGAGGTGGTGGAAGTGAAGTAAATAAAGAAGAACTTTCTTTGGAATTAGAAATAACTCCTTCTAATGATGAAAATCCACCAACTCCAGAAGCAATTATTGCAGCAGGGACAACAGATATTACGAATCTGGTTGAAAAGCAAACTACACCAGAAAAGTCTAGTTTTGACATAGAAAAGTGGCGTAAAAACTTAACAGAAGAGCAAGATAAAGCGTTAGGAGTAATTATAGAAAAGATTCAAAGAGGTAATATGATAGGTGGTGCTGAACTGGGAAGAAAAGTTATTTGTACTCCAAATGATATGAATCGTCACATTTATGTATATGGACAAGTTAATATGCTTACTTTACCTTATGAAGATATTTCATTGATGATAGAAACCTTAATTAAGACCTACTATACAGGAAAAAATGATCATGAGAAACTTGTAAAAGATGCAGCGGGAAACATTGATCGTCTGATTTCACTAGAACATCATCGAAAAACTTACTAAATAACTCTTCGATCAAGCATTGCTCTTCCAATAGTTCCCGTATCAAGATAATCTAAATCACCACCGGAAGGGATTCCACGAGCAATTTTTGTAATTTTACCTTTAAATATTGGTTGAATGTTTTCTGAAATAAAATTAGCAGTAGCATCAGATTCAATATTTCCAGCAAGTGCAAAAATAATCTCATTTATTTCACTATTTTGTTTAATCCTATTAAAAAGTTCGTTTATACGAATATCTTCTGGTAAAACTTTATTAAGAGGAGAGATTACACCATGTAGAACATGATAAAGTCCTTTGAACTCATGAGTTTTTTCAAGGGCAATTAAATCAACAGGGGATTCTACGATACAAAGTATTTGTTGTTCTCTATTTAAGTTTTTACAGATAGGACAAACTGATATTTCTGGGTTTTCTATGTTTTTATCACAATAATGAAAACATTTACTACATTCGATAACATTAGTTTTAAGTTCACCAATTGATTTTGCAATTTTCTGATCAAGTCCACTGTTGTTTTTTAATAGTGACAAAACTAGTCGTTCAGCTGACCTGCTTCCTATCCCAGGAAGATCAGAAAGGCTTTCTATGGCGTTAGTTATGGAAAGAGGTAAAGAATTACTCATGTCCTAAAAAATCGGTTGTAGTATCTAATTTAATCTCTTTAGAGGTGTCTAATTTTTTTGGTACACCAATCAATTTATCCATTTCTTCGATAATATCATCTTGTTTTATCCATGTTTGTTTTCCTGTTTTCATATCACGAATAATTATTTGATTTTTCTTTATCTCTAGATCACCAATTAATAATGTGTATGGAACATTGAATTTTTGAGCACGATGAAGTTGTTCAGTCATTGATGTTTTTCCAAGTACACCAACAGCATGATAACCATGTTCTCGTAGCTTAACTAATATTGGTAATGCTTTTTTCTTAGCAATTGGTCCAGTTGCAGCCAAGAAAATTTGTAAATAATCCTTATGAGGAACATCAATTCCATGAACTTTCATAAGACTTGTTACTCGATCTACCCCTGCGGCAAATCCAACACCTCCATTTGGTTTACCACCCATTTTTTCTATTAGATTGTCATAACGACCACCAACAAGTACTTTATTTGTTGTACCTTTTTCACGAAATTCAAATAATGTATTTGAATAATAATCGATAGGTCTAA
>CAZBBI010000101.1:0-3645 GCA_964490135.1 uncultured Candidatus Peribacteria bacterium | reverse complement strand
ACAAGCCCAGTTATTTTCACAGACACCGATTGTTAGTATATCCACCGACCCTTCTCATGATTTATTTGGAAGAATAAGTATCTCTGAACCGCAAAAATCTTCCACCTCAGAAGTTATATTTGATCTTATTCAAACTGATCCTGACTTTAAAAAATATTTAAATGAAACAATCTCAACTATATTATTAACTGGAATAATATCTTCCACTGGGAGTTTTCTTGGCAAAAACACCACCCCCTCATCACTAGCTGCCGCTGCAACCTTACAAAAAAATGGAGCCATCCAGTCAGATATAATCGAACACTTATTTAAGAGAAAATCTCTTCCTACTTTAAAAATTTGGGGACGGATACTAAATAATATCCAAATAGACAAGATTCATAAAATTTCTTGGTCAAATGTAACTATTAGTGATTTTAGTCGGGCAGAAGCTTGTTCCAAAAACATTGATGATATTGCGGATAACCTATTACGTTTTATAAAAGATATAGATCTAAGTGCCCTTGTTTTTGAAGAAATTGGTGAAACAACCGTAGAACTCAGAACTCAAAATTCAAGTATAAATTTGAAAGATTTACAAAAAAACTTTGGAGGAAAAATTGTTAAAAATGGTTTAAGCATCAAGGTCAAAAATAAATCAATAGAAGAAATTGAAAATAATTTTCTTGAAGCTTTAGTTGATTTTCAAAATAAACGCTTAAACATCGATCCCCAAACAAAACTTCAAAAAAATGATATATCTATTGGCTCTAAAGAAACTACTCACTTAGATCTACATATAAAAAACAAAAAAGCTTCAACGAAAGCTACTTCTCCACGGAATATTCCATTTTCTGCTCCAGTACAGCCTCACGAACAAACCGGTAAAATAGAGAACAAACCCAAAATATCCGAGAAAAAAAATTACAATCCAAAACAATCTGGAATACCTGATTGGCTAAAATAAAAAATCAATTGAGCAACTATTAATTATATATTAATATTTTATACTTAGAAACTTGTTTTTTCAGGATTTTTTTGTTAGTTTTAATATGAAAATTAACCACATAAAAATGAAACGAATTTTATTATTTTTGTTTACAAATATCGCCGTTGTTGGAGTTATCATGACTATAACTTCTGTTTTTGGTTTAGATACTAGATATCTTTCCCAGTACGGAATTAACCTTAAAGCACTCGCAATACTATCATTATTATATGGTTTTGTAGGAAGCTTTATTTCACTTTTTATGTCGAAATACATCGCAAAATGGACTACAAAAATGCGCATCATCAAAGATCCTCAAAATGATATTGAAGCATTTTTAGTTCAATCAATTACACATTTTGCTACGCAAGGAGATTTCAAAACGCCAGAAATTGGTATTTATGATTCACCCGAAGTAAATGCTTTTGCAACAGGAGCAACCAAAAATAGTTCACTAGTCGCAGTTTCTACTGGACTTTTAAATAACCTCGAACGAGACGAGATAGAAGGAGTTTTAGCTCACGAAATGGCTCATATAAAAAATGGAGACATGATAACGATGGCACTTATACAAGGTGTTATCAATGCTTTTGTTATCTTCTTTGCTAGAGTAGCTGCTTATGCAGTGCAAAAAGCACTTGGTAAAGATAATGAATCTATTGGTGGACTAACATATTGGCTAACTTCAATTGCTTTTGAAATTCTCTTTGGAATCCTAGCTTCAACTATTGTTTATGCTTTTTCTCGATGGAGAGAATATCATGCTGATCTTGGTGGAGCTAAGTTTGCAGGAAAACAAAAAATGATTGCGGCTTTAAAGAGATTACAAAAAACAAATAATCTTATCGATTCAAAAACAAAATCCCTAGCTACAATGAAGATTTCCGACAAACCAGGAATTATGCGTTTCTTTTCTACTCACCCAACCCTTGAGTCTAGAATAGAAAGGTTACAAGAAGCTTCAATTTAATTATTTTTTTGAAGCCAAAACCCAACTCCTACGTGCAACAAATGTGATTAATCCCAAAAAGACCAAAATCACTACGCCTTTTCCAAGTAAAAAAACTGGATATAACCATGCTGGACCATCAAATTTATTATGAAAAGAACATCCTTTTTTGTTTTCACCTCTTTTGTATTCTTTATAAGAAGTATTATAATTTCCTCCATGATTAAACATCATTCCTTGAGACTGTTCTGTCAAAAAATCAGAACTACCTCCAATTTCTACATTATAATGATGAACTTTTTCTGTCGGCGAATTATAGGCGGATCCTAGTAAACCGGAATTTTTCATTCCCAATGGTTCAGATAAAAGTTGTTTATCTATTTTTACACCTTCTATAGGTGGAAAATCATCTTCCATAATCATAGCCAAAACACCTCCTCCCGAAAGGAAAGACAACAAACCGATACTTAGTAAAATTTTATTACCCAATTTAAATTTTTCGCTAATGTGGGTATTCCTGAAATCGAGCAAAAGTGACATCATTTTATATTTAGTTAATTTTAATTCAAAACCATGATACTAATATTATAAAAAAAAACTTAAAAAACGAATAGATAAGCTCTAATTAATATTGCATAATATAATTTTATAAAATATTTGCAGAAAACGACAAAATATCTAGAATCGGCAGGAAGTACTATATATTTAGTTTAAAAAATGAACAAATTACAACAAATTTTCGCAACAAAAGCATTGAGAGATAAAATAATTTTTACTATCTTTATCTTAATAGTTTTCAGAATTTTGGCTCATATAACTATTCCTGGTGCAGACATTCAGGCTATTCAACAACTTCTCGACAGTAAAGGCCAAAGTGCCTTAGGAGTCTTTTCTATGCTAACTGGAGGAGCTATGGAAAACTTTTCTATTGTATTGATGGGTCTTACACCTTATATAAATGCCTCAATTATTATGCAACTTTTGGCTGTAATTGTACCAAGCGTTGAGAATTTAAAAAAGGAAGGAGAAGCCGGACAAAAAAAGATTAGTCAGTACACACGGATGTTAACTGTACCGTTAGCTTTTTTCCAAAGTTACGGAATGATGTCATTAATCAATCGTTTTGCTGACCAGAATAATCCAATTGTAGATACTTCTGATCCAACAATAATTCTTCCTATGATGCTTATTGTTACAGCTGGAACACTAACAGTTATGTGGCTCGGTGAACTAATCACAGAAAAAGGAATTGGAAATGGTATATCACTTCTAATTTTTGCAGGAATCGTTTCTACGGTGCCTCAGCAAATAGCTGGAGCTTTTCAGTCAGCTAACCCACCAGTTATAATTGCACTAATTATTGCGACAATATTATTAACTATATTTGTAGTATATGTATCAGAGGGAGAACGACGAGTTCCGGTGATTTATGCCAGTAAAAAATCCTCAGCTCAATCTAGATCTTTTTTACCACTAAAAATAAATCAAGCAGGAATGATACCTATCATCTTTGCTGTTTCGTTAGTATCCTTTCCGTCAATCCTGGCACAGTTCATGCAAGATTCTAGCAGTGTCTTATTACAGAATGTTGCTTCTTTTATAGACGTCAATCTAAATCCTGCCGCACCAAGTTTTTGGTATAATGTTTTCTATGCCTTACTTATTTTTGGATTTACTTTCTTTTATGTTTCTATGGTTTTTGATCCGAAAAAAATCGCAAAAAATCTTC
>CAZBBI010000100.1:0-3698 GCA_964490135.1 uncultured Candidatus Peribacteria bacterium | reverse complement strand
CCGTGTTGTTACTGCGCTGCAGATTTCCGACTATCACAGGGATATCTAGTTCTTCTGTAGAACTATCTGTAACTTTCGAGGATATGTCTACTAATACTAGTAACGTATCTAACGGCATCTCCGCCGTAAGCACAAATTCAATTAGTGTCACAAAAGACATTGCAGAACTTTCTGATCTAATTTCTGACATATCAGATGGTGCTGTAACAATTTCTAATGACATGAGTGCCATCAAAGAAGCAAATAGTTCCATCATTGATGGAATCGAAGAGGTTGTCGTTACGGCAGAAGAATCAAAAAACACAGGAGATTCGTTAGTTGGTATTGTGAATGATTTCGTAATAACCAAATAATAACTCCAAAATTTAAACAAAGAGGAACCCCAATAAGGTTCCTCTTTTCTCTATATAAAAAATAATTTATGATATTTAAATTATTTTGCCCAAAACGCCCTTAACCGCTTCATAGAAAGTGTCGAAAGTAAAAACCCACCAACTGGAACAAATGCACCTAAAATAGCCGGTTCCATACCTGATACTTTCATAAAAGAAAAAGCTGAAGCATAAGTTATACCTGCAATAAACAATCGGCGAGTCCATGATGTCTCCCATTCTTTATCCTGTTCGACTTTTTTATTTCTAACTATAATTTTTTCGATTTCAGATTCCTTGTTTTTGATTTTTATTAATTATCCAATAGAACTTTCCATCTCAAGCTCTATTAATCGATTTAGTTCCCCAGCAAATTCTATAGGCAAAGTTTTTACTACCTCATCCAAAAAACCATTAACAATCATACCTTTTGCCGTTTCTTCGTCAATTCCCCTACTTTCGAAAAAAAATAGTACTTCATCTGAGATTTTACCAGCAGTTGCCTCATGTACTATTTGTGCTGAATTATTTTCAGAAAGTATTGTGGGTATTGTATCTGAAACAGAATCCTCATCTAACATCAAAGCCTCACAGTTAACCGAGACTACTGCATTTTCAGCTGATGATTTCACATCTATTATTCCTCTATAAGTAGAAATGCCACCGCCTTTTGATAAACTTTTGCTCACTACATTTGCTCGACAATTTTTACCAGAAATAATAACTTTAGCTCCTACGTCTTGATTTTGTCCTTCATTTGCAAAAGCAATTCCCAAGTGATCTGTTCGAGCATTTTCCCCTACCAAAATACTACACGGATAAAGCATTGTTATCCCACTCCCTAAATTACCTCCAACCCAATCCATTTTCCCATTTTTAGCAACAATCGCCCGTTTCGTATTCAAATTAAATGTATCTTTTGACCAGTTTTCTACTGATGAATATCTAAATTTTGCACCCTCCTCAACAAAAATCTCCACACAACCAGCATGAAGTGACTGACTTCCATATTTGGGAGCAGAACATCCCTCTATATAATGAGCTTTTGCTGCCTCTTCAACAATAATCAATGTATGTTCAAATTGCCCCTGATTCATTGAATTCATACGAAAATAAGCTTGCAAAGGCTGAGAGATTTCAACTCCTTCTGGAATAAATAAGAATGTTCCTCCAGAAAAAACTGCATAATGAAGTGCTGCAAATTTATGATCGTTTATCGGTACACATTTTGAAAAATACTTTTTCACCAAATCTGGGTACTTACGTACGGCTTCATCAAAGTCTTCAAAAATCACACCCAATTTTTCCCATTGTGGTTTCAAATTATGATAAACATTTTCTGATTCGTATTGAGCCCCTGCTCCGGCCAAATATGCTTGTTCTGACTCTGGAATTTTCAGTCGTTCAAAAGTTTTTTTTATCTCTGGATCAACATCTTTCCAATCCTTGGCGTGACTATCATCTGATGCTTTTGAGAAGTATCTAATATTTGAAAAATCCAAATTACTTATATCTGGTCCCCAATCGGGAAGCGTCATTTCATTAAATTTTTTTAATGCTTTTATTCGAATATCTAGTAGCCATTTAGGCTCATTTTTATCTTTTGAAATTTCCCGAATAAGATCTTCCGTAAGACCTTTTTCGAAGTTTTCAGCATAAGACTGATCATTAGCTTGATCTAAATCTGTTTGATTTAGATCAGTGAAATCTATTGTGTTACTCATTTCAAAAACTATAAAGAAAAATAATTTTTAAGGAAAGTTTAAACACCTTTTACTTTAAAGCATTTTCTACAGCTTGCTCAAAGGTTGCCGCATCGATTGCTCCTGGCATAACACTGTTTCCAATAAATAAAGCTGGTGTTCCAGAAACTCCATATTTCTGTCCCTCTTCTATATCAGCTGCAATTTCCGCCTCAAGGGTTTTATCTGCCATACAATCTACAATCTCAACATCCAAATCTTTAGCTAATCCAATAAAATAATTATTCGCAGTTTCTGGTCCCTTTCCATTCCAAGCTTCAGAATTTTTAAAAATCAAAGCATTCATGTTCCAATAATCTTCATTATCACCTTCACGCAAAACACAGTTAGCTGCTTTATGGGCAGAAACAGCTTCTTTATGAAAGGCTAAAGGAAAGTCTTTTAATATATATTCAATTTTTCCTGCCTTTACAAGCTTATCTATAACTTCTTTATTATTATCATGTAAACGCTTACAATAAGGACATTGATAATCTGTAAATTCAACTACTCTAACTTTTCCACCTTTTCCCTGTACTGGCTCAGAATCTAAATCTGCAAAAGTTGGTGCTTCTATAAACTGTCCTAGTTTAAATCCTACTTTTGAAGCATCCAAAAGATAAAGTGCATCTTTTTTTATAAGTACATTTGCTGCAGATTCAACGAATTTTTTACCATCGGGAAGCACTAACTCTTCAGTCCCATCCGCCAATATAAATTGTGGAATTGATTTTATATCAAATTTCTTAACTAGTGATTTACCTTCTTTTGAATCTACTTCGACCGTACGAACAAGTAAAGCAGGCGTACTATTCTGTCGTAACGATGCAATTGGCGACTGAAGATCACAAGCTTTACATTCCAAATCCGTTAGAGCAATAACTTCGATCGGAGATCCTGGAACTGGGATCCAAGTCTTTCCTCCATAAACAACAAATTGTCCTTCATCTTGATTTTTTGTTTTACCTAATTCAACTAAAAAATCTTCATCAAGATTTTTAACTGAAACAAAAGTTTTACCAGCAGTCCTAACTGCTTTTTGGTCTGCTATAAAATCATTATTTTTAGGACATTCTACTGGATTAACTTCATTAGATGAACCAGTTAAATCGACATACAAACTTCCTAAAAAGGCTCCAGCAAAAAGAATTGTTGTAAAAAACCACAATAAAGATCCTTCACAGATTGGTTTCTTTTTTGTTTCAACAATTTTTGGTCCAGCTTTCTTTACAACCTTTTTTGCAGATGTTTTTTTCACAGGTGTTTTTTTTGTTTCTTTCGTTGTCGTTTTTTTTATTGCCATTTAAGTTAAAGTTTAAAAGTTATAAATTAAGTTATTCTTTTGTTAATTAGTTAATTCTTAATTAGCCCCAGAAGAGAACCATTATCCTCCACAAGATCCTCCTTCTGATGGTGCATAACCTCCTCCACCTCCACTGGAAACAGAAATAGTCATAGGCTGAAAAACTACACTCTCATAAGACGCAGGAATAGAACTTGTTACCTGATTTGATTCTTTTGATCCTTCTTCGAAGGATAGAATATATCCAGACAAAAAACCAATTATTAATGCTCCGATACCAAG
>CAZBBI010000099.1:0-3708 GCA_964490135.1 uncultured Candidatus Peribacteria bacterium | reverse complement strand
GTATTACTGGTAAAAGAACCTGTTATATAAATATTATCATTATTATCTACAAAAATTGATTTTATGTACTCACTATAAGCCCCTCCAAATTTATGCGCCCAAAGAGTAGAACCATTTGAGTCCAATTTAACTATATAACCATCGGAACCTCCAGACGAAGTTAAGGTTGTTCCAAAAACATTGGCGGTTCCATCGAAATATCCAGTAATATAGACATTTCCATCATCGTCAATATCGACGGAAGGGTTGGTTACGTAGTGAGAACCTACAGCATGCCTGACCCAAACAGGATCACCATAAATATCAACTTTTGTAATAAAGCTACCCCATGGTCCATCTTCTACTAAATTTGTACCAAAAAAGTTGGCATCACTATTAATCAACCCTACCATATAGGAATTTCCATCTCCATCCACAGCAACATCATATCCACCTTCACTCCCTCCTGAATCGGAAAAAGAATTACAAAGTCCAGTATAATTACCACCAGCAGATTTTGACCATTGAGCGTTTGCTACATTAAAAATACCACAAAATAAGGGTATTATCAGAATGAAATAGATATGTCTGATGGTTTGTGTGTAATATTTATTCATAATTAAATTTCAATTACTTATATCAACTTATTTTGACCATACTAAATACTAAAAAATATCGCAAGATTAGTTGAATGTAAGTAATGTTTTAAATAATTAAAAAAAGCCGATCGTTGGATCGGCTTTTTTTGTAATATTTTAGTTTTAAGTTATTAATCCTTAAAAAATTAATTTTTTTTGTATCTCTCTTTTTTCAAGAAATATAATATTTTCTCTTGGGTGATTCTTTGTCGATCAAACATGTCAGCCAAAATAGCCATAAGGATGGTAAGAGCCCCTAGTAAATTTAATAATCCACCTAAGAATCCAAAAGCTTTATATGGAGAGAATGTTCCAGTCTGTGTCCAATGCCAAAAAATAAATACATCAAACCCTAGTCCCAATAAAAATATAAAAATTCCAGCAATTCCAAAAAAACTTAATGGACGATAGTCTCGGTAAGAACGGAATATAATCAAGAATGTGTTTATAGCATATCTAATAATACTATTTGCAACTCGGGATATTCTATCTTCAAAGTATTTAACAGAAATAGGCACCTCTACTAGTTGAAATTCTTTATAGCTAAGATCTAAAATAGTTTCTTGGGTATATGTAAATTTACCAATAAGATTTAAATTCAATAGAGTCTCTCGGTTATAGGCACGGAAGCCACAAGCAACATCTCTTATTTGTTTTCCTGCGACACGAGAAACTAATTTTGCAATTTGTCGGTTTCCCCAGTATTTAACTGGTGACATAAATTCAGGACGGTCCCCCTCTTTGTGAAATCTATTTCCAGTTGTAAAGTCAGCATCACCATCAAGAATTGGTTGTAGTAACATGGGGATGTCATTTACATCAAATTGACCATCGGCATCAATACTAAGCATAATGTCGGCACCCATTTTTAAACTTTGTTCAACTCCACTATGAAATGCTGCGCCAACTCCTTTATTTATAGAATGAGAAAAAACTATAGCTTTGTGTTTTTCAGCAATTTCTATAGTTTTATCTTTACTCCCATCATCAACAACTAAATATTGAATTTCATCAATCCCTTTCAGCTTTTTAGGTAAAGATTGTAAGGTTGTCCCAATTCTTTTTTCTTCATTGAGAGCCGGTATGTATATAATAAGTTTCATTAGCTCCTTCCAATTCCTTTATAAAGAATACCTGCATCTTGAAAAGAATTTTTATCAAGACAGTTTTTTCCATCGACAATACAGGAAATATTATTCTTGCTTAAATCATTAGCACTAAGTGATAAAAAGTCATTGTGGTTAGTAGCAAGAATGATAGCATCAACTTTTGATAATAACTCTTCTATATTTTGAACGGTTGACTCCTTTAAGCAATAGGGATCAAATATTTCTACTTTTTTAGATTTCTTTTTTAATAAAGAGATAATTTCTAAGGCAGGACTTTCCCTCATGTCTCCAATATTTGCTTTGTAAGCAATGCCTAAAACACCTATTTTTGTATTTCTCAAGGATTTTTCTTGAGCTTCTAATGATTCTTCGAGTCTTGTAATTGTGTAACGTGGCATTGAATTATTTATGTCTCTAGCTGTTTGTAGGAATTTATGATCAAATCCAATATTTCGAGCCTTTTCAATCAAATAATAAGGATCAACGGGTATACAATGTCCACCAACTCCACAACTAGGAAAGTGTGGCATAAAGGCAAATGGTTTATTAGAGGCCCCTTTTATAACACTGTTCAAATCAATTCCCATTTTATCAAAAGATTTTGCTAGCTCATTTACATAAGCAATATTTATATCACGAAAAGTATTTTCAATAATTTTTGTAGCTTCAGCTTCTTTTAAATTATTCATTTCACGAACTTCTGTTTTTGGTGTTAAAACTTCTCGGTAAAAATCAGCTGTACGCTTGCAAGCAGTAGGCGTTGTTGCCCCTACATTTCGGGGAATATTATAAACATTCCATTTCACGTCACCAGGATTTATTCTTTCGGGACAATGTGCTACATCAAAATCAATACCGGCCTTCATACCTGTTTCTTCTTCTAGGATAGGAACAACAACATCCTCACAAACACCCGGATTTATTGTTGATTCAATGACAACAATTCCACCTTTTTTTAAATATTTAGCACAAGTTTTAGTAGCTCCCTTTACGGGGTTAAGATTTGGAAGATATCCCTCAGTAATAGGTGTTGGTACACAAACGAGAAAAATATCAGTTTTTTCTAGCAAATTATCATCAGTAGAAACTTCAAAACTAATTTCTTTTATATCTTTTTCGGCTTGTTCATCTTCTATAGGTGATTTTTTATTTTGAATAATATTTATTTTTTCAGAGTCCAAATCAACACCAATGATTTCATGATTTGTGTTTTTTGCAATGGCACAGGCAAGAGGAAAACCAACATATCCGAGACCAATAACACTAATCTTCATTGAGTTAATTTTATTTTTTTATCATGAAGATGCAATATTAAATTCTAGGGATTTGCCATTTTTTTGATAATCGAGAGGAAGAAGTTGTTTTATTGTTTTATTAAGGCTATTTTTTAATTATAAAAGCTGTGAGATAAAGGGGGATAGATCATGAGTAATAAGCTCACGAATCCAATCAAGCAAATTAAGATGAGAAAAATTATTCTTGTTGTCTTTTTTTTTATTAACTAATTATCAAAGAATTTATAACAAATTTCCAATAATTCTTTTACTTAATTTTTTCTGTGTTTTTTTTAAAATTTTGACATCGAACTATAAAAGAATTCTATATAAAAGTTAATTCATTCTTAATCATAGCTAATGCTATCTTCAATATATTATTTTATGGTTTTATTAATATCTTTTGCTTTTTATTCATTCCAATTACTTTTATAATCATGCGTTTTAGATGAAAATAAATGCAGACTCAATATATGGGGTCTTGTATTATGTGGAGTATGAAGTGAGCTATCATTTTGTATCCCAAATTTCATTGACCCATCTGTATTCTCGACAGAAGAAAGGTCGCTTGTAGAGCGACTTTTCCTCTTGTTGGCGTGGTTTTTTAGAATAAAAACAAATAAGATCAGAAGATACAACTTTTATGGTTATTGACCATTGTAGTCACCAGTCATAAAGCTCCAATCTCCGGCCCAATTTCCCCGAAGT
>CAZBBI010000098.1:0-3748 GCA_964490135.1 uncultured Candidatus Peribacteria bacterium | reverse complement strand
TTTTTCAAATTCTTCTATATATATTTCTCCATTTCTTAGATACACAGATTGCCCTGGTTTTAAAATATCCTCAACCGATCTGGGCGAAACATAATAATCAGTTTCTCTATCAAATTTCTTAAACCAAATAGTTACATTGTTTAAATTAGCACCATATGGAAAATATTTTTTAAAATAATTATTAAAAATATCATTCAAAGTATCATTGCCTTTTACTTTATACTTTTCTTTTGAAGAAACTGTTAATTTTTCAATTGGATTAAACGGAAACTTAATAAATAAAGTCCCGTCATCACTATGACTAAACTTTGTTCCAATTGGTATTTCTCTAGGATCTTTAAGTGAAAATTCTTCCCAAGTACTTTTTCCAATTTCACCTTTTCTAGGATTTTTTTTATAAACTAAATTTTTAGGTATAGTTTTAAGTTGTTTTAAAGAATCCAAAACAACTTTAATATTATCCAATCTAATTGGCGTTGGCTGGTCTAATAAAAATGATATTCTAAATTTGTTAAAATCCATACCAACTAAATTTTTCACACCTTCCTTTTGAATTTGTCTTCGTAATTCAGTAAACTCTTCAGAAAAATTACCAGATTCTGATATCTCTACCTTTAGAGGTGGTTTATAGTGTTCATCTTGTCTATCACCTGTCATCTTTATTGAATATTTTTAAGTAAATTATTCACATTTCCCCCCTGAAGTAATTGTTCTATATCAATATTTTGTTGTCCCCCACCACCTAACATATTTGATGTTAAACCTTCAACCATATTTTGAGTAAATGAAAAAGAAATAAAAATAAGAATAATAAATATTCCATACTTTACAATTTGCCAAACAAACTCTCTATTTTGAATTGTTTTACGATCTTGTTCTACTTCCAAGATCATTTCTTGACTTGCCGCAATCTTACCAAGCAAAACTTGATTTTGCTTACCTATTTCTATAAGGTCATCAACAGGATTTTGATTTGTACTCATCTTTCTATTATAGCATGATTTAAACAAATAATCAATGACCTTTGAAAAAGCCGGATCATTTATCTTTCAAGCCACTAAAAAATACAATCTTCATAAACAGGCCGCTTCTGGTATAATTTTAGAAAATGTTCGAAAATTATTTAAAACAAATTACCCAGAATATAGTGATTTTTGGAAACCTAAAAAATTCGAAAACGGTAAGTTATCTATCCACACCACAAACTCCGCGGCAAGTTCAGCTTTGTTTATGAGTACTCACAATATTATCGAAGAAATAAACAAAATAGACCTTCCTCAAAAAGTTCAGGAAATTCTGATACGGAAGAAATGATTAATTACCAAGTCAAAGTTTTGGCAATTTTCCCAATAACTGGAATTTCTTTTTGTTGTCCGGTGAACCCAAGATATATCCCATAACAAGCTAAGGCAACATATAAGAGTCTCAAAACAAGCCACAATGCATAAGAAAAAGGCATAACCAAATCAGCAAAAAACCCAAAAACAATCCAAAAAATCAAGATAACAAGCCCTTGTTTTCCATGAAACTGACAAAATTTTGAATCTGTTTTAAGTACCAATGGTAAAATACAAAGAAAACTAATATAACCTATAGCTGACAAAAATTTCTCCCCCTTCGTTAACAAATCAGATTCTATTTCAATATTATTTTCTTTAGCTAAATCAACACTTGCTTTATCAAGTTTTTCAGCTTCTTTTTTTTTGTCTCCAAGAGTCTCTAATAAACTTTTCTCTGCCTCTTTAGGTTCATCCGTAATATTTTTTAAAGAAGATGGAGGATTTTCATCTTCCATCTTCTCTGGTTGTTTTTTTGTATTAGTCATTTTTTTAGAGTTTTATCTTACTCTAAAGATTTTATCATATTTTGCGTCAAAAACTCAATAGATTTCATAGCATCATCATTTCCAGGTACAATATAATCTATTCCATCTGGATTTGCGTTTGCATCTGCAATAGCCACAACTGCTATTTTTGCGCTTATTGCCTCATCTATTGCAATACGATCTGTAACTGAATCAAGAACAATAACCGCATCTGGTCGTTTTCTCATTTCTGCAACTCCATGGTAACTAGCATCAAGTTTATCAAGATCTTTTCTAAATTTAGCAACTTCTTTTTTCGTATATTTATTAATATCTCCTGACTCAAATTGTCGTTTCAAGTCTAGATAATAATCAATTCGTTTTCTCAATTCTTTAAAATTAGTTAACAAACCAGGTGTCCATTTCTTATCAACAAGAAAATGTCCTTTAGGTTCAACAAGTTTACGAACAAATAAGGCTGTTTGTGGTTTAGTACCGACAAAAAGAACTTTTTTGTTTTGTAATTTCAAAGCTTTCAAAAAACCATTAACTTTTCCAATAGCTTCTACTGTTTTTTCTAGGTCAAAAACCCAAATACCATTTTTCTTTTCAAAAAGGTATTTTTTCATTTTAGGATTCCATCTTTCCGCTTGGTGACCAACGTGTACGAGGTTTTCGAATAATGTTTCAATATTTGTTGCCATTTTTTTTAAAGTTTAAAAAATAATTAAGTTCACTCCTTTTTATTGGTGATGCCGTCCTTAAATCAGGTTGGCAAAATAGCCAAGCAATAGTATTTAGCTGATACTAAAAAGCAAATTTTTTCTTGATTATAACACCTAATCATGATATAATTTAGAGAAATAAAATTAAAAACTAACAAAAACAAAAATGGATTTTGAAAAAGTTATCGAGTACGCTCTTACTAAAGGTGTTTCTGATATACACTTATCACCTGGTAAGCCTGTTTTCTTAAGACGAAACGGATCTATGGAATCTGTTGGTGAAAAATTAAAACCTGAAGATATTGAAAAAATAACAAATTCAGTTTTATCCGAAACACAAACTAAAAATTTAGAAAACAAGAGACAAGTTGATTTTTTATATACTTCTCCGAAAAATTACAGATTAAGAGGAAATGCTTTTTATTGTGATTCTGGATTAGCTCTTTCTTTCCGGGTTATTCAAAGTAAGATCCGTGATTTTAAGACACTTGGATTTCCAGCTTTCGTACAAAATGCAATTTTAAATGCTAAACAAGGGTTAGTATTGGTAGTTGGTCCAACCGGTCAAGGTAAATCAACAACTCTTGCTTCTGCTATCCAGGAACGAGCACGAAGTAATGCTGAACATATACTTATGCTCGAAGATCCTATTGAATTTCTTGTTGAATCAGAAAAAAGCATAATTCAACAACGAGGAGTTGGAAAAGATGTTATAAGTTATAAAGATGGACTAATTGGAGCTATGAGAGAAGATCCTGATGTCTTGATGGTTGGAGAATTAAGAGATACCGAGTCAATGGCCGAAACACTTACTATGGCAGAAACTGGTCATCTAGTTCTTAGTACCCTTCATACGAATAATGCTGTTCAAACAATTACACGAATTTTAAATAGTTTTACCTCTGAACAACGACCTCAAATCCAAAGTCAATTAGCTGGAAATCTTTCTATGGTTATTTCACAAAGACTTATCCCTAAAGCTGATGGAAATGGACGAGTTCTAGCTTATGAAATTTTTACAATGAATTATGCTATCGCTAATTACATTCGACAAGACAAAATATTCCAAATTCCAAATGTTATTCAAACCGATTCAACTGGTGAAATGATACAATTTGAACAATCATTAGTTGGACTTGTTATGGCAAAACAAATTACAAAAGAAACAGCTATCGAATATGCCCAAGACAAGGCTCAATTAAAATCTTTATTTGAATTT
>CAZBBI010000097.1:0-3794 GCA_964490135.1 uncultured Candidatus Peribacteria bacterium | reverse complement strand
CAGAAACAGAAATTAATTTGATGTATATTACAGTAGGGGAGGGAGGTCCATTACATTTAAATAAAAAAATAACTAGAGCTAAGTTTGAACAATTAGTAGATGATTTAGTTAAGAGATCTATTACACCGTGTGAAAAAGCACTTAAAGATTCAGGACTATCTAAATCAGATATTGATGAAGTAATCTTGGTTGGAGGAATGACTCGAATGCCAGCTGTGAAAGCAGCGGTTGAGAAATTCTTTGGTAAAAAACCAAATGAAGGACAAAATCCTGATGAAGTAGTGGCACTTGGTGCTGCGATTCAAGGAGGAGTTTTGCAAGGAGATGTACAAGATGTATTACTTCTTGATGTAACGCCTTTAACACTCGGTATAGAAACAGCTGGAGGGATTAGAACTCCGATGATCGAACGAAATACAACTATTCCAGCAAG
The DNA here is from genome assembly GCA_964490135.1 of uncultured Candidatus Peribacteria bacterium. GTDB lineage: Bacteria > Patescibacteriota > Gracilibacteria > UBA4473 > UBA4473 > JALWQU01. The sequence continues at coordinate 3,361 of CAZBBI010000097.1, read as the reverse complement.
TAAATCACAAGTTTATTCTACAGCAGCGGATAATCAACCATCGGTAGAGATTCATGTGCTTCAAGGAGAACGAGAAATGGCAGCAGACAATAAATCACTTGGACGATTTGTTTTGGGTGATATTGCACCAGCACCAAGAGGAGTACCTCAGATTGAAGTAGCTTTTGATATAGATGCCAATGGTATCCTTTCTGTTAAAGCAAAAGACAATGCTACTGGAAAAGAACAATCAATTACAATTCAAGGATCATCAGGACTTAGTGATGATGAAATTGATAAAATGAAAAAAGAGGGCGAAGAAAACGCAGAAAAAGATAAGGAGGCAAAAGAAAAAATCGAAGCACGAAATCATTTAGATTCTACAATTTATCAATCAGAAAAAACTATCAAAGAAGCAACTGACCTTAAAAAAGATGAATTGAATGATACAATTAAAACATTAGAAGAAGCTCTCCCTGAAGCGAAAAAAGTTTTGGAAAATGGAGAAACTTCAGCTGAAGATCTTAAAAAAGCTGGAGAAGAACTTTCAACAAAACTTATGGCTCTTGGCCAAAAAATGCATGAATCTGGACATGATCCACACGCTGCAGATGGAGAAAAGAAAGCAGATGAGACAGGTGAACCAGAAATTGTAGATGCAGATTTTGAAGAGAAGGATGGAAAAAAGAAAGATGAAAAAAAGGATGAGAAAAAAGATGATAAGAAAGAGGATGATAAAAAGTAAATAGTTAAAAGCAAAAAACGCCCTTCGGGGCGTTTTTTTTTATGAATTAAATAATTTAATTAAAAATAAAAATTATTTATTTTTATATTCAACGAAAAGCTTTGTTCTATTGCTTCTCCGACAGCAATTATAGATTCAATATTATTTTTCACACAAAGAACTTCTAACGAAACATAATAGTAATGGTTCTTTGTTTCTATTCTAAGAGTTGGAAGACATTCTATACAGGCAGGATAAATATATGATGAATTTATATTATCAAAATGTTTTTTAATAATTTCATATAATTCAGCTGTAGATTGTACAGAACCTAAATATTTATGATGATCAGGAGTATTCCATTTTTTACTTTTTAATGCTTCATGAAACCTTTTTGCTGGTGTTTCCATAAGTTTATATGTTATTAATTTAACATAAGGCTGTGAATGCGTCAATTATCTTTTTTACTCTTGATGTCCTTGAAAAAACCTACGTCATCCTATATAAATCTAGATGATGAACAAAAAATGGACAGTTTGGGGAGGTTGGTTAGTTTTTGTTATTATTTGGAATTTTGGTTGGCCATTGGTTCCACCAATTGCTGATGTGGTTGTTGCTGTTGGGCTTTCTCTTTTATCGATATTCGTGTTAAAGGTTTGGAAATAGATTTACCTATTATGCCAATCCATAGCCAGTAGGGGATTCCACATGGCACCAGTAGCACTCATGACGATATCAGCTCCAGCTGCTAGTCTTTTATCAAAATCTTCTGGTTTAGTGATACCTCCAACACCACAGATAATAAAATCATAATTATTTTCTTTTCGAAGTTTAGCCAGATCAGTTGTGAATTCTTGGGAAAGATCCAAAATTCCTCCACCACAAAGACCACTTTTTAGTCGGCCTTCACCAGGTAGAGCTTGTTCTCCCTTTTTGTTATAAACCTGCATTGTTATGGTGTTTATACCAGCAATTCCATCCACGTATTTGGCATTAGCTTTTACGACTTCAGCTAGTAATGCTTTGTCCTTAAAATATCCCATTTTTATGATAAGAGGGGTATTTCCTAATTCTTTTTTTACTTGTTTAGAGATTTTTGAGGAAACTTCTGGATCAGTAAAAATACTTCCTTCTTTGCTAACAAGATTTGGGCAAGAATAGTTGATTTCAATTATTTTTGCACCAGCTTCTTTTGCCATGACGGCACAACGAGCATAATCTTTAGCGATATCTTCACCTTCTCGAGGAGTTCCATTGGCAGAAACAATCATGATTTGTCCATCACCCATGTACGAATTAGCTTTTTCTATATCAGCTTGCCAGTGTTTTGGTTCTTTACTTGGAACGCCAAATGAATTTGTAATAGTTATGTCTTCAAAGCTTTTTGGATCATTTTCCAGTTTTGTAAGTTTTGTATTTATCTGCTGAGCCTTTAGTTGTCCATGTGTATCAACAAAAACACAATTTGGAGCAGGATGAACCGCTCGATACTCAGTTCTAACTGTTTTATAAATAGGAATATCAAAACCAAGCTCAGCATAAAGCTTTACCCAATTTGAATTAAGTAGGGGACCGGCTGGTACACCTAGTGGTGAATTTATTTCAAAATCAAAGAGTTTTATTTTTTTACCAGGTTTCCTTTTTGGTATTTTATCCAAAAAAATAGGTCCATTCTCATAATTCCATTCGTATGTTTTTGTGATATCGTAAGTTGGGTTCATACTTTTACTTTAAAAAAAATCATAAAATTTACTAGTTAAAGTTTTATAAATTAGTAGAATCTCACCAGATAAAATATTTAGGATCTATGGAAATTATATATTATTTAGATTTGCTCGGAACAGCAGCTTTTGCTATTGCCGGTGCGTTTCAGGGGATTAGGAAACAAGTTGATATTTTTGGGGTTTTTATTGCTGGACTTTTGACAGCTATGGGAGGAGGAACTATCCGAGACGTTTTTCTTTATAACAAACCTCCATTTTGGATAGATCAAATAGAGTATTTTTACGTTGCTGCTATAGCTGTATTTGCTACTTTTTTTATTCCTCATCACTTTGCCAAACATTATCATATGTATCGGTTCTTGGATTCAGTTGGATTAGCTGTTTTTATGATTTTAGGTGTAGTTATGGCTATAAATGCAGATATGCCAATTTTAGTGGTTTTGGTTTCAGGTCTTTTACCAGCAATAGGTGGTGGTATACTGCGAGCGGTATCTTTAGGTGATTTACCACCATATGTACTTCGAACAGGATTTTATGCAGCACCGGCTTTGATTGGTGGAATTTTATTTTTATTTTTACATACATGCGGAGTTACGGAACATATTAATGTATTCATTTCTGTAACATTTACCTTAGTTTTGCGTATGTATGGTTCAGCTAAAAAATGGAAACTTCCAAAAATTAATTTTAAAGTTGAATAAGCTTTTTTATTGTTTCAAATTCCTCATGCAAGTCTCAACACTAGTAAAACCTAGATTGCCAAATTCTTTCTGAAAAAAAGCAGAAATATGGGATCTTAGCTTTGACTGACATTGTACTTTTCCAAAATCTCCACTAGAACTATGTATTTCTATTTTTATAGATTTTTTATTTATTATTATAGTAATAAGTGCGCCACCTAAATTTGTTTCATCAAACCTATTTAAAGGTTTAG
>CAZBBI010000096.1:0-3807 GCA_964490135.1 uncultured Candidatus Peribacteria bacterium | reverse complement strand
AATTTTAATTTATTAAACTTTATAAAACAATGGAAACAGCAATAGTGGAAACAGGGATAGTATTTGCATCAGTGGGAGTGGCTGCTTCAGCAGTACTTGGAGGACTAGGTTCTTCGATCGGAATGGGAATTGCCGGAGCGAAAGCAACGGGAGTTATCGCAGAGAAAGCTAATCTTTTTAGTAAGGTTATGGTTATGACAGCACTACCTGGATCACAGGCAGTTTACGGTTTGTTGGTATCATTTTTGATTATTAATAAAATTGGAGGAATGGACGGAGTAATATCTAATGCAGTAGGTATGCAATTTATGTGGGTTGGTCTTCTTATGGGACTTGCAGGACTATTCTCAGGATGGTTTCAAGGACGAGTAGCAGCAGGAGGAATTGGAGCTATCGCACGAAATGAATCATTATTAGGAAATGCTATTATTTTGGCAGCCTTAGTTGAAACATCTGCAATCTTTGGATTATTGATTGCTGTATTGTTTTTACCTAAATAAAAAAACAAAGAAAAGACATAGTGATAAATAGGTAAGCTCACTTATCAAAATTATTTTTAAGTAAAAAGATATTATGGCATTGCAAGATATATTAAAAAAAATACTGATTGAAGCAGAAGAAACAGTGAAAACTGTTGCTTCGGATTCGGATAAAGCAAAAAAAGAACTTATTGTTAGATCGCAAGAGGTTCAAGCTTCTGAATTAAAAGACTTAGAGGGTAAAACGCAAAAAGCACTAGAATCAGTTGAATCAAAAACTAATTCAATGGCAAGGCGTGAGAAGTCTAAGATAATTCTAGAAACAAAGCAGGAAATTATAAAAGGATTTTTAGATAAACTACAAAATAGACTAGAAAATCTTTCTGATGAGGCCTATGGAAAAATAATTGAAAAATTACTTCAAAAAATTTCAGATACAGAAGGAACGGCACAGGTTCCTACTTCTAGAACAAGTCTTATGAAATCATTGGTTGCTTCTGGCATTTCAGTAGAAGAGAGCAAAGATGTTTCTGGTGGGTTTATATTTAAATCAAAAACAGGCGCAGAAATAGATAATAGTTTTGAAAGCCTTATTCATTCTGAATTTAGATCAGCCCTCGAAATGTACTTTTCTGAACAACTTAAATTTATTTAAGCTATGGATTATTCATTTATTTCAGGACAAATTCGGGCACAAGAATCTAAACTTTTAAATGTTAACAGGTTGGATAGAATGATTGGTGCAAATACGCCAGAAGACGCGTTTAGAGTTTTATCAGAATTACAATACTCAGAGTTTTTGGATGAAAATGCATCAGCTCAATCTTTTGATAGTATTATTAGTTACGGATTAGTCGAAACAAAAGAAATGATAGAAAAGGGAGTTGAAGAAAATTCCGGATTATTGTTTATTTGGTTGCGGTTTGATATAAACAATTTTAAAAGAGCCTTAAAAAGAAAGTTATTAGAAGGAAAAACTTCACTTGGTGAATTTACACAAGAAAACGGATATTCTTCGCTAGGAACAATTGGAGAAGAAGGTGTTGAAAAAATTGTTTTTAAAGGGCAATTACTAGAGGGTATTGATGAAGAATTTTTAGAAGTTGTTTCTCGTGCACAAGAGATTTTAGACAAAAACAACAATGAATTTCGTTTTGTGGAATATGCACTTGATCAAGTTTACTTTCAAGTGTTAAACTCATTCTCAAAAAAAAGTTATAGTACATTCTTGAAAGATCTTTTTTCATATATGGCGCAAAGCACTAATTTTAGAAACTTAGCTAGATCGGTGTTTATTTTAGAAGAAAAAATCCCAAAAGAAACATGGATTCCATTTGGAAAGCTTTCTTATCTTGATGTAGAAAAAACAGAAAATTTTTCTGATTTTATAAAAGTAACAGAAAGGACGAATTTTTCAGGAGTTGCTGAGGATTTATCAGAAAGTAATGGAGTTGAAAACCTTGTAATTATAGAGAAATATCTTGATAAGTGTTATCAGAATTTTTTAGATGAATCTGTTTTGGGCGAAATTGCCTCTATTCAAATACCATTTGTTTATTTTGAAAAACGACTACAAAATTCACGATTATTGAAGTTTGTTATGTTCGCAAAATTTAATGGATTGAGCTCTAAAGAAATATATAAAACGCTAGAAAAGTTTTAATAAAAAAAGATGGAAAACAAATTTAAATTAGCCGTTGTTGGAAACGAAAGTTCAGTCTTGATCTTTAGAAGTTTGGGATGTGAAACACATGGTGTGTACTCTAAAGAAGAAGCCCAACAGGTTGTAGAAAAGCTTTTTAATGCTAATTTAGGAGATGAAGCTAAGACTGCAGAATATGCGGTTGTATTTGTTGAAGAAGGGTTCTATAAGGAATTTCCAGAAGATCTTGTTGAGAAATTTACAAAAAAACCTCTTCCTGCAGTAATTCCAGTTCCATCTACAAATACTGATGATCCAGACTTCGCAAGCAACCGATTAAGAAAAATTGTTGAACGAGCAGTTGGGTCAGATATTTTGGGATAAAAATTTGGTTGTCATTCCTGTGAATACAGGAATCTAGTCAATAATCTAAACCCTTAACGGATCTTTCTTTGGTTCTCCGATCGGTCTTGGGTATTTTTTTGGAGTAGGTTTTCTTTTTTTGATAACGATAAAAATTCGCTCACTTTCTCCTAACCGATCAGCGTGTATTTTCTCTATCTTTCCACCTAGACGCGTTTCTAAGTTCTCATAAGCCTCCAAGTCATCCATAACAGCAGGGCCTTGATAAGCGATGAAATATCCACCTATTTCGACAAAAGGCAAAGCGTATTCTAATAATACTGGCCAAGGGGCAAGGGCGCGAGCTGTTACAAGATCAAATTTTTCACGATAATCTTTCATCTGCCCTAACTCTTCTATTCTTTGATTTGTGGTCCCAACTTCAAGCTTCAAGGATTTAGCCATATCATTTATGGCTTTTGTTTTTTTCCCAACAGAGTCCACCGCCATTATTGAGCTATTTTGACTAACTATGGCAAGAGGAAGAGTAGGAAATCCTCCACCAGCACCAAGGTCAAGGATCTTTTTGCCATCAAAATCAAAAAACTTAGTGGGCAATAATGAGTCTACAAAATGTTTTTCAAAGATTCCTTCTCGGTCACGGATAGCTGATAAGTTTATTTTGCTATTCCAGTCAGTAAATAACTCAAACAATCTTTCAAATTGTTCTAATTGTTTTTCTGATAAATTTATGCCGTTTTTTTCAAAAATGTTCATGAGTTTGTCGCGTTAAGTATAAATCGTTCAATGGCTAGTTCTAGCTCGCTTTGGTCGTCGGTAGAGAGGCTAATTCGTCCAGTTTTTATCCCCAGATCAATATTAAATAATTCATCGTATAAATTCGAAAGCTGGTTCATTGAAAAATTACGAGAAAGGTTGATTGTTTTTTGTACGACGAAGGGATGAAGTGCTGCTTGAGTAGCAATTTCTTTGGATGGAAGATTTTGATTAAGGCCCGATCTAAGTTGACTATGTATCCGTATTTCACGAATTAGCATGGCAAAAATCTGATGAACAGATTCCCCCATCATGCAAAGCTGGCGGAAATATTTCATCGTTTGGATGGTGTTTTTTTGGCTTAAACTTTCTAAGAAACTCCAAATGATAACTTTTGGATGAGGAATTGTTAGTTCTTCGATGAGTTCTTTTGAGATTTCGCCGTTATCACTGGCAGATATTAGTTTTTCAATTTCACGTAAGTCTGAATCTGAATCAGATCCTTAAGTTTCGGCAACAAAGTAAATATGTCTTACCTTGTCTTTATCAAATACAATTGCCCAGTCA
>CAZBBI010000095.1:2975-3820 GCA_964490135.1 uncultured Candidatus Peribacteria bacterium | reverse complement strand
AAATACAGATGAATTCACCATGGGTGCTTCAACTGAAAATTCTGTTTTTGGGGTAACAAAAAACCCATACGATCTAACAAAAGTAGCTGGCGGAAGTTCTGGAGGACCCGCTGCCAGTGTGGGAGCGAATTTTTCAGCAGGATCAATCGGAACAGATACAGGTGGATCTATCAGGCAACCGGCAAGTTTCTGCGGAGCAACTGGACTAAAAGTTTCATATGGAAGAGTTTCTAGATTGGGAACTATCCCCATGGCAAGCTCTCTTGATACAATCGGACCTATCGCAAAAACAGCTGAAGATTGTGCTATGATTTTACAAATCATTGCTGGAAAAGATGAGAAAGATTCTACAACTAGTCCTCTCGAACCAGTTAATTACAAAACCTTTCTTGAAAAGAAAATTTCAGGATTAAAAATTGGTGTACCAAAAGAATATATTATAGATGGAATTGATAGCGAAGTATTACAAACATTCAATGCATCAAAAGCCATACTTGAAGACCTTGGTGCAAAAATAATAGAGATTTCATTACCGCATACTAAATATGCTGTTCCAACTTATTACATAGTTGCCCCATCAGAAATATCGGCAAATATGTCACGATTTGATGGAATCAGATTTGGGACAAAAAAAGGTGAGAAAGATTTAGAAGAAATTTATACAGAAACACGAGAAGAAGGGTTCGGTGATGAAGTAAAACGAAGAATCTTGATTGGTGCTTACTCTTTGTCCGCTGGATATTATGATGCCTTTTATAGGAAAGCCCAAAAAGTTAGAACTTTAATAAAACAGGACTTCGAAAAAGCTTTTGAAGATGTTGATGCCATCTTAACCCCAGTATCGC
>CAZBBI010000095.1:0-2965 GCA_964490135.1 uncultured Candidatus Peribacteria bacterium | reverse complement strand
TTGGACAAAACACTGAAGATCCATTAAAAATGTACCTAGAAGATATATTTACTATACCAGCAAGTCTGGCTGGAATTTGCGGGCTATCAACGCCTATTGGGAAATCAAAAGGAAATCTCCCTATTGGAATACAATTACTTGGTCCTGCTTTTAAGGAAGAATTAATATTGCAAATTGCTCATCAAATGCAGAAATCTATACAAAAATGAAATTATACTTAGCTAACGGAAAAGAATTTGAAGGCAAATCTGTAGGAGCCGCAGGTGATTCTAGTGGTGAAGTTGTTTTTACAACTGGAATGGCTGGATACTTAGAAACTCTTACCGATCCAAGTTATTTTGGACAAATTATAGTTTTCACTTATCCATTAATCGGAAATTATGGTGTCTTTGAAAAAGAAATTACTGAATTTTTAGATAAAAAAAGCGACCAAAAAATTGATACTACTTTTGAATCCGAACATATTTGGGTTCGTGGAATTATTATGACAGAAGTGAGTGAGGAATTTTCTCATTGTTCTGCTTTTAAAAGTTTTTGTGCTTGGCTTGAAGACAATAACATCCCAGCATTAACTGATATTGATACTCGAGAAATCACACAAATATTACGAGAAGAAGGATGTATTTTAGGACGTATTTCAGATAAAAAACCAGCAAAACTTGAAGATCCACTTAAGGGAAGGTATGTTCCAGAAGTTTCTCCAAAAGAGGTAACAATTTTAGAACCAGAAAATCCGAATGGAAAAACTGTCGCATTTGTAGATTGTGGAGCAAAAAATGGAATTTTTAGAAATTTTCTAAAAAGAGGCGTTAGAGTAATTCGATGCCCGTTTGATCAAAACCCGTTTGAGCTTAACGAAAAAATTGATGGGATTTTCTTTTCTAATGGTCCTGGAGATCCTACTACTGTCGTAGAAACCATTGAAAGCATGAAAAAAGCAATATCTCAAAGTATTCCAATTTTTGGAATTTGCTTAGGAAATCAGATACTTGGTTTAGCTGCTGGCGGAAAAACACGTAAAATGAAATATGGACACCGAGGAGTGAACCAACCTTGTCAGGATGTTTTATCAAAAAAATGCATCATCACCTCTCAAAATCATGGATTTGAAGTAGATGACACCTCTCTTCCTGAAAATTTTGAAGTTTGGTTTCGTAATTTAAATGATAATTCTGTCGAAGGAATTAAACACAAAACAAAACCAATTTTTGCAGTACAATTCCATCCAGAAGCATGTAGTGGACCGGAAGACGGAGAATATTTGTTTGACGAATTTATCAAAGAATTATAAAAAACATACAAAAATGCCAACGTTGAAATTCAAAAACGTACAAAAGTCTTTTGGTGACTTTCAAGCACTAAAAAATATTTCTTTTGAAGTAAAAAAAGGAGAATTTTTTGCACTACTTGGTCCCAATGGAGCTGGGAAAACAACCTTAATAAATTGTCTCAATGGAATATCGAATCGAGATAGTGGTGAAATCTGGGTTAATGGGAAAGACCCCGAAAAAGATCCTGTTTTTACAAAAAGTGCACTAGGAATTGTTGAACAAGAAATTACTGCTGATCCATTTTTTTCTCCTATTGAAATCCTAAAAATCAGACGAGGACTCTTTGGAATGAGAGCTGATAACGCTTATCTAGAATGGATTTTAGAAAAACTACATCTCACTGATAAAAAAAATGTAAAATCACGAGCCTTATCTGGTGGAATGAAACGACGACTAATGATCGCTAAAGCCTTAGCGCATGACCCAGAAATCATCATCCTCGATGAACCAACTGCTGGCGTTGATATACAACTCCGACAAGACCTTTACAAATTCCTTCAAGAACTGCGAGAAAAAAAAGGGAAAACTATCCTCCTCACAACTCACTATCTCGAAGAAGCAGAACTGCTCGCCTCACGAGTGGCTATCCAAAAAAACGGTGAAATAGTGATCTGCGAAGACACCAAAAAACTTCTCAAATCGCAAAAACGAATTCTTGAACTTAAAAAATTCAATGGAGAAACAATAGAAATAGAAGAATCGGCTGACGGATTTAATCTTCAAAAAATTGTTGAAAAATATCCCTGTGTTAAAGATCTAAAAATAAAGGAACCAAAGCTAGAAGATATTTTCCTAAAGTTAACCAAAAAATGATAAATCTTATCCGACTCAAAACACTCACGTGGAAAGAAACACATCGATTTCTCAAGGTTTGGCTTCAAACCGTCATGTCACCAGTCGTTATAGCAATCATGTATTTTGCGGTTTTTGGCGGCGCACTAGGAAGTAGAATTCCTGAAATAGCAGGCGTTCCTTATGCCATCTTCATTATACCTGGACTTGTACTTCTCCAATCAACAACCAATGCCTTCATGAACCCTTCCAGTTCATTGATAATTTCTAAATACAGCGGAAGCATCTCTGACTTATTACTTCCCCCACTTTCAACTCTGGAAAAAGTTTTGGGATTTGCTTTTGGAGGTATTATCCGAGGAATGATGGTCTCAATTTTAATTTTCATCACTGCTGGGGTATTTACGGGAAAATTTTTTCCTGATCACTGGCTGGGATTATTTGGAATGCTTTTTATTGCTAATGGAATCTTTTCTCTTTTGGGAACTTTAGTCGGAATATGGGCAAAAAACTTCGATCAAACCGCTGGATTCTCAACTTTTGTACTGACTCCAATGGGATTTCTTGGCGCTATATTTTACAACCTAGAAATGCTCCCACCAATGGCACAAACTATTTCAAAATTTAACCCATTTTTTTACCTCGCAGACGGTTTACGTTGGAGTTTTCTCAGTGTTGCAGAAGTCGCTCCTCTAATCAGCTTTGGAATTTCCGGAGGAATACTTTTAGTCCTTTTTATTCTTAATTATTGGGCATTTGCGACTGGCTGGAGATTAAAAGTTTAAAACCTTAAAATCCGTTTGGATTTTTATTATTAAGTATTAAACTTAATCAGATGAAAA
>CAZBBI010000094.1:0-3836 GCA_964490135.1 uncultured Candidatus Peribacteria bacterium | reverse complement strand
ATAACATTTTTTTTAATTAGTGTAATCTTCTCAAAATCATTGAGAATAATGCCGTAATCTTCTCATCCGTGAGAAGATTATGCAAGTTTTTTATTGAAGAATGAGAAGATTATCATTTTTCCACAAAAATCTGAATTTTATCAGTTACATGTTCTTCATTTTTTGCCCAGATGGTATGATTACCACTGGATAATTGTAAGAGGTGATTATTTACAGGACTTCCATCTAAAAAATACTGTATTTCTGAATTTTCTGGTGTATTTCTTACCTTTAACAATATCTCGGAATTTTTGTGAAAAATATCCCCATCTAAAGGGAAAGAAATAGAAAATTTAGGATCATTAGTTATTTGTTTATTATTAATTTCGTCTGGAAGTAAAAACTCTGTAATTTTTTCTGAGCAATTACTACTTTCATAGGGTCTTCGACAAATACTTACTTCTTTTCTATTAGAATTGTATGTGAATCTTTTTTCAGGAGAATCTTTATGAATAAGTCGGAAAGATTTATTCCAAATCTGTCCGGCACCTTCTACTCCAGAAGAGGTATGAAGAGGGAAACCTTGGGCATTTCCGACCCAGACACCAAGAGCGAAATCAGAAGAAAATCCAATAGTCCAATTATCTTTAAATTCTTGTGAAGTTCCAGTCTTGACACCAGCTGGGCGATCAACCTCCAGTACATTTCCTCGTTTGAAGTTTTTCCATCTAATTTCTTTATCACTTAAGGCATGAGTTATCCAGTTGGCAGTCGATTTATTTAAGACCTCTATTGGAGGCCCATTCAAAGGGAGTAATAAAGAAGTACCATTTTCATCTTTTATATCGATGATGAATTTTGGTTTTTCAAAAGTTCCTTCATTTGGGAAAGAAGTATAAGCACTTGTTAAATTTAAAAGTGATTCTTCACCACCTCCAAGTATGGCAGAAAGTCCTAAGTTTTCTTTTGTCCCAATATCTAAATTTATTTCATTTAATTTTTTTATGAATTTTTTGACTCCAATTTTGTTAAGTAAATTCACAGCTGATAAATTGTAAGAATTTGTTAAAGCTTCACGAAAACGAACATCTCCATATTCTTTTTCGACATCAAAGTTTCGTGGCATATATCGTCCTTCTCCAGCGGGAAAACTTTTTAATTTGTCTTCGATTTTATCGGTAGGGGAAAGACCTTCCTCTAAAGCTAGTGCGTAAAGAAAAGGTTTTAACACGGATCCTGTTGATCTTTTGGATGTCGTCATATTTACGGCTCCGTCGATATTTTTATCAAAAAAATTTACAGATCCCAACATTGCTCTTATCTCATTTGATTTTAAATCGATGGCAACCAGTCCGGCATTGTGAGCATTATTATTTTTTTCGTTAGTTTTGATTTCATGACGAACAATGTTTAATAGTTTTTGATATAATTGTTTGTCTAAAGTTGTGTGAACGTGTATTTCTTTAGAAACTATGTTGATTAAGGGAGCTATCTGATTTTTTACCCAAAAAACAAAATGTGGAGCATGAATTTTATTTTGTATTGTGATATTGAGTTTTATTGGTTTGTTTTTCCAGAAATTATTCTCTTCATTAGAAATAATGCCTCTTTTTTCCCATATATTTAAAACAAGATTTTTTCTTTTTTCTGCTTTTTCTGGTTGAGTGAGAGGATTAAATGCAGATGGATTTCCTGTACTTCCAATTAAAATTGCCATCTCTCCAATTGAAAGAGTTTTAGGTGCGCGCGAGAAATATCTATTGGAGGCAGAGCTAAGTCCGACTGAACCAGATCCAAAATTTATTTTTGATATATATTTCTCTAAAATCTCTTCTTTTGAAAATTTTGTTTCCAGTTTTATGGCATAAAATATTTGTCTGATTTTGTACCAAATATTTCTTTTTTCGCTATCAAGAAACATTAATTTGGCAAGTTGCATGGTTATAGTTGAGGCACCTGAAACAGTTTCTCCTGCTTCAATATTTTGTTTGGTGGCTCTTAGTATTGATATGGTATCAATACCCCAATGAGAGTAGAAATTTTGATCTTCAATAGCTATAATCCCTTTTTTAAAAAGATCTGGAATTTTTTGCCCCAGGGCACCCTCTCTGGCTTCGCCATTCACCTTGTGTTTTTCAGAAGAATCTTGGGAATATGGTTTTTCTGAAAAAAGAATCTCACCAGTTCTATCATAAAATGTCCATAAAGTTTCAGTATTAGTTTGTTTGATAGGTGAAAAAATAAATATCGTGAAAACAACAGTTATACTGATAATGAAAAATAAAATTTTCTTCATGATTAATCAAAAATATTTTTGTTTCCTCTAAATACATCTATAGCATTTGTAGGTTTTTTACCAGGAATTTGAATTGTTTCTAGGGAAATATTTGAATTATTTTTACACTGAATTTCATATGAAGTAGGGGAGGATGTTAATGAAATTTCATTTAATTTTATGTTTCCTTTTGAAGTTTTTGTAAAAATTCCAGGCCAAACATCAAAAGCACAAAACTTTTGATAGACTTCTTGGGCGGTCATAGTTTTGAAATTTATTTCTCCGTCATTTTTTATGAATTTACCACAAAATGTAGCTTCTATTTCATTCTGTGGATCTGGCTTTAATTTTTGATCAAAATATTTGTTCAAGAATTCTGGGAATTCTTGTGCTGTTTTTTTTGCAAAATTATTCCAAATTATTGAAGTTTTTTGGTCTTTAATATTATATTCTTTTTGGAATAAAATATCTCCAGAATCAAGTTTAGATGCCATGATTTGCCAGGTGATACCAGAAGTTTCTTGTCCATCTAAAATAGAAGATTGAACAGGGGAAGCCCCTCTGTATTCTGGCAATAAAGAGAAATGAACATTTATAAATTTTTGTGACTTTAATATTCCTGCTGGGAAAATAAGACCAAAAGCTATGACAATGGCTAAATCAAAATCAGTTTTTTTAATGAATTTTTCTAATTCTATTTTATCGGAAATTTCTATAATTGGTAGATTCAGTTCTAAGGCTTTTTCTTTTACAGCACAATGTGTTAGGATCTGTTTTCTACCTACTTTTTTATCAGGAAAAACGCCAACTCCAATTATTTCATATTCTGGAATTTTTGAGATAATTTCTAGACTTGGTATGGCTATATCTGGAGTTCCAAAAAATAGGATTTTTTTCTTGGCTTTAATCATCGCTAGTAGATTACTGATTTATTGTTTTTTGCCTAATTCTATGGTATAATTATTAGATGTATAAATCTTGGACTGGAGCTGTTGGAATTGGATTATTGGTTATCTTTAGTGCTTATTTTTTGGAACTTGGGATAGATGGAGTAGAAAACCTGTCAGCCAGTAGTATCGATGCGACGCATGAGAAAGCATTATTTAACGTAAAATATAATAATTTTCAGCTAGATTCTCATCCAAATCCACAAACATTACCAAAAACACGTTATTTGTTAGAAAATTATGATGAAAATTCTTTTACAGATGATATGTTGTCCTTTCTTTATTACCCAGAAACATCAGATAACAAGGTAAAATTAAATTATTCTTTTTTTTGGGATAATTTTATGAATAAAAGAAATCTTAATAAAGCAGGGGAGTATGAATCCTATAAAAATAATGATTTTGAGTTTCTGAAGTTTTCAAATTGGAAAAAAAGTGCTTCAAAAAAGATAACGGTAGAAAAAGAAATTTTAACATAAAAAAAAGGATGCAAGATGACAAATCTTAAAATGGTTGATGGAGAAACTGGTACTTTTTATTCTCAAAAAACGGTTTCCTCTAGTGTTGGGTGTGATTTATATGCTAAAGAAAGACAATGTCAAGATGGAATAGTCTCTGGTGACAAAAAATACAAA
>CAZBBI010000093.1:0-3839 GCA_964490135.1 uncultured Candidatus Peribacteria bacterium | reverse complement strand
TATTAATAGAAACTTGTTTATTGGCTTCTACCGTCCCTGTAAGATTTACCGTTGGGGAAAAGTTTTCGCTTTGGAGTGTAAAAGTTTTTGGCGGGGAGAGTGCTTTTGTGACCTCCTTTTCTGCATCTGGTTTGGGAGGTGATGATTTTGCGATATTAAAACCAAAAATAGAGAGTCCTACGAAGAGCATGACTCCACTAAGAATAGAAATAGAGCGAATCTTAGTAACTTGGTTAAACCGAGACTGATTTTTATTAATTTTCATTTCTTTTAAAGTTGAGCAAGTGCTCATTTTTACAATATGAGCCTTTGCTCATCTTTGTCAATAAAAAAATAGTTTTTATTGATTGACGGAGTCATTGTTTCTTAATAAAGTGAGCAAGTACTCAACTAATAAAAATGCGAACCTCCCCCCAGCAAGACCGTGTTCAGAAGACGATTGACCATATTGTGGAAACAGCTGAAAAGCTCTTCGTTGATCCCGGGTATGAGCGAGTCAGTACCAATCTAATTGCGAAGGAAGCCGGAATATCGATTGGTTCTCTCTATCGATACTTCAAAAATAAGGAGGCCCTGTTGGAGTATCTAATGAAAAAATACAACCCAGTATTTGTAGAAGCTCTAAAAGCTGAAATGTCAGTTAGCACGTTTCAAGAATTGCACGATTCATTTTTTAATATTATGGAAAAAACTTTTTCTAAATATCCAATTCTAATGGAGTTGGTCTTTTCGGATGTCGAGACACTCAAGATGAAAAAGTTGGATAAAAGGTGTGTAGAAACGATTAACCATATACAGGCTGACAAGTATCAAAAAATTAATCCAAAACTTTCGAGAGGGAAGGCTATCTTTATTGCAAACATAGTGCATATGACGATACATCATCTCTTGGTTGAAGCAAAAAAGGCCTCAAAAAATAAAAAATCTTTTGATCCGGAGATAAAAGAAGAAACGAAGAAAATGGTGTTAAGTTATTTGAAGTTGTACTTGGATACTTAGTCTGTTTTTTTAATAGAATAAAAAAATTATAAAGGAGAAATAAAATTAGACTCATGCTATCCTATAGTCATGAATTATTATATTTATATTATCAGATGTGCTGATGATACGTTGTATACAGGTATCACTACTGATATATCTCGAAGAATAGAAGAGCACAATGGATTAGATAAAAACAAAAAAGGCGCAAAATATACAGCAGCACGAAGACCCGTAGAACTTGTTTATTCTAAAATTTTTGAAGATAGATCAAGTGCCTCAAAAGAAGAATATAGAATCAAAAAACTGGCTCGGAAAGAAAAAGAATTTTTAATTAAACAAAATGTAGGTTAATATATTTTAAATGAAAAGATTATTAACCGTATTCGGCAGTATTTTGTTTTTAACGATTCCGTCTTCATCTTTTGCTACGACAAAACTATCTGATGTAGGGAACTCTGATTACAAAGAAGCTATTTATTTTCTTTTCGGAGAAGGTGTTGTTGGTGGATATGGAGATGGAACATTCCGTCCAGAAAAAAACATAAACAGAGCAGAGTTTCTAAAAATAATAATTCAATCAAGATATGAAGATGAATTAAAACAGAGGAATTATAACAAAAAATGTTTTGATGATATTACGGATAAAAATGCTTGGTATGTACCTTATGCTTGTTTTGCTCAAGATTGGGGATTTATAAGTGGGTATGATGGAAAATATTTGAAACCATCAAAAAATATTAATTTAGTGGAAGCTGCCAAAATCATTTCTGGGATTTATGGCAAAAATAAAGTTAATATTAATGATTCTGAAATTTGGTACAGACCGTATATGAAATATATGCTTGAAAATCAGTTTGTTCCTTCCGAAATAACAACATTTAACCACAACCTTACTCGTGGAGATATGGCGGAAATCATTACTCGGGCTGATAAACAAAGATTTGGTAAACTGAAAGGATATTTAAATTTCCGAAAAGACACTTATGGGGAAGATTATTTTCCATTATGGGAAGAATTTAATAATCGTGCATTGGGGAGAGAAGTTACAAAAAAAGTAGGAGAGGGAACTGTTCCAGATCGTATCATAGAAATTGTGAATACAACTCATCCGGGTAAAAAAATATCAGGTGGATATATTTCAGATTACAATCAATGGGTTTCAGCATCTTACAGCCCTAATGTTAACAACAATTCACTTACCGATTCGGAAGAAGAATCATTTAGGACAGCTTTATTGAGTTCTTTGAACGAAAAACGACAACAAAATAATAAAAATAAGCTTCTGTCTCATGGAGTTTTGAATCAAGTTGCGCAAACTTTTGCCGAACATTTAACGGTAAATGCTATTTATTCTCATACAGACAAATATGGAAACGATCCGTTTGAAAGAGTGAAAAAAGCAGGATATGACGGTTGGGTAGCAGAAAGTATGGTTTGGAATAAATCAGGGGTTTCTGCGGCCATAAACTGGTGGCAAAATTCATCATTGCACTGGAATAATATTATGAATTCTAGATATAATCATGCGGGGATTGGTGTAGTGAAAGAACCAACAGGTGGATATATGTTTATTCTTTTAACGGGTGAATAATGTTTAAAAAAGGAGAAATCTGGGCTTATCCAACCGATACAAGTTTTGGGCTTGGCGTGCGTGCTGATGACGAAAAGGGACTTGATTTATTGATGAAATTGAAACAAAGAAGTGGAGATAAGTATTTCTCCTTAATGGTTCGTGATTGGGAAATGTTGAAGAAATTTGCCAAAATTGACGAGACCAGACTCGGTAAGAAATTTTTCACTGATTATCCTAGAACGGCTATCTTAGAACCACAAAAAAAATTACCAAAATCAAAATTTTGGCCAACTGACAAAGTCGCTTTTCGTCTTTGTGCCATTCCCGAAATCGCAAAAAAAATCACTTATCCGGTAACAGCTACATCAGCGAATATTTCCGGAAAAGAATCTATTTATGAAATAAATTTCCTGAAAGAGCAGTTTCATAAAGATATAAAGATTTATAAAAAGCTTGGAGATTTACCAGAAGTTTCTGCTAGTGAAATTTGGGATTTAACGGAAGATGTGCCAGTAAGAATTCGTTAAGAAATACTCAATTCTACTTCCATTATTTGTTCTGATTCAATTTTTTTAACTTCAAAAATAAATTTTTTCTTCCGAATCTTTAGCTCTATTTTTTCATTTTTTTCTGGGAATTTTTCTAATGTTTCGAGGATAAACAAGCTTACAGCTTTATTTTCATCTTCAAGATTCCATGGATAATGTGATATGGATATATTCGCTTTTTCTTTTATGAAATTCTCAATAGCTTCTAGCTCAGTTTCTCCAGAAAAATGGAATTTAGATTTCCCAATTCGTCTAATTGATTGAATTTCTTGGTCTTCTTCATCTTGAATTTCACCAAAAATTTCTTCAAGGACATCCTCCATTGTGATAAGCCCAACAAGTCCACCGAATTCGTCATAGACGATTCCCATGTGAGTTTTTGTTTTTTGAAACTCTTTAAACAGAGTTCCTATTCTCATAGTAGTTGGGATTTTCAAAGATGAACGGAGAGGAATATTTGCTACTTTCGATTTTTTGAAATTTTTATCATTAACTTTTTCAAAAACACCATGAAGAGTTAAAATTCCAATTATATTATTTAAGTCATCATGAAAAACTGGAATTCTAGAAAAAGATTTAGCTTGTATTGCTGTAATAGCGTCTTCTACAGAAGTATCATCTTCTACGGCAAAGATTTTTGAACGAGGTGTCATAACAGATTCAACAGAATGTTCATCAAGCTCTAGTATTTTCTCTGTCCACTCTATTTCCATTTCATCGATTTTTCCATCTTTTTC
>CAZBBI010000092.1:0-3876 GCA_964490135.1 uncultured Candidatus Peribacteria bacterium | reverse complement strand
GGTGGATTCAAAGGAATTATAGATCTAGTGGAGATGAAGGCTATCATGTATTATGATGACTTGGGAACAGATGTTAGAGTCGAAGAGATTCCAAATGATGAACTTGATTTGGCAAATAAGTGGAGAGAGAAAATGATAGAAGCAGTTGCAGGTGTGGACGACGTGCTTATGGAGAAATATTTAGGAGGAGAAGAAATTTCTATAGAAGAACTTAAAGCTGGAATACGACGAACTGTTATCAAAGGTGAATTTGTACCAGTTATGACTGGAACAGCATTGAAAAATAAAGGAGTTCAACCAGTATTAGATAATGTTAATTTATATCTTCCATCACCATTGGAAATTCCACCAACAATGGGAACAGATCCAGATGATGAGACTAAGCAAGTTGAGAGAAAATCATCTAATGATGATCCACTAGCAGCTATTGCATTTAAAATTGCAACCGATCCATACGTAGGACGGATTACATTTGTTAGGGTTTATTCTGGAATATTGAAATCAGGATCTTATGTTTACAATTCTAATAATGGAAGAAAAGAACGAATTGGACGACTTCTGCAAATGCATGCCAATGATCGAGAAGAAATTAAAGAAATTCCAGCTGGACATATTGGTGCAGTTGTAGGTCTTAAAGCAACAAAAACTGGAGAAACTTTGGCAGATGAAAAAGAACCTGTGATTTTAGAATCAATGGATTTTCCTGATCCGGTTATTGCGATTTCTATTGAACCAAAAACAAAAGCAGATCAAGAAAAAATGGGTATTGCCCTGCAGAAATTATCAGAAGAAGATCCATCATTTAAAGTGTCAACGGATGAAGAAACAAACCAAACAATTATGGAGGGTATGGGAGAACTTCATCTTGATATTTTGGTTGATCGTATGAAGCGAGAATTTAAAGTAGAAGCAAATATTGGGCAACCACAAGTTGCATACAGAGAGACAATCGGTAAAGAAGTTGAAGCAGAATATCAACACAAAAAACAATCGGGAGGGCGTGGACAATTTGGACATATTGTTTGTAAAATTAGACCTGGTGAACCAAATTCAGGATTTAAATTTATTAATTCTATTAAAGGAGCTTCAATTCCAAATGAATATATTCCAGGTTGTGAAAAAGGATTTAAGGAAGCTGTTACACGAGGAATTTTGGCTGGGTATCCAGTAGTAGATGTAGAAATAGAGCTTGTAGATGGGAGTTATCATGATGTGGATTCATCAGAATTAGCCTTCAAAATTGCAGCTATTAAAGCCTTTGAAGTAGGAGGTAAAATGGCTGATCCAGCACTTTTAGAACCAATGATGGATGTAGAAATTATTACTCCAGAAGATTATATGGGTGATGTTATGGGAGACGTAAGCTCACGACGAGGTATGGTACAAGAGATGGGAGATCGTGGATTAGCTAAATTTGTTAAAGCTAAAATCCCATTGGCAACAATGTTTGGATACGTAAATGAACTTCGATCAATGACACAAGGACGAGCTTCTTATTCTATGGAATTTGGAGAATACAAAAAAGTACCGAAGAAAGTTGCAGAAGAAATTATTTCTGAGAGGAAGGGAGAATAATTAATTTGTAATTATAAGAGTAAACAATAGAAAAGCCTTTCATTTGAGAGGCTTTTTTATATAAAAATAAAATGTAAATAGACAAGTATTCATATTTAGATATAAACAGTTTGAATATTTTATTATGAGTAAAAATAATGGAAAAAATAAAATCAAACTCCGCAGGTTTTGAAGAGGCTGCATATGAAGCAATGAAAGCAGGACTTAAAGCTGATGGATGGGAAGATATTCCTGAATTTGAGGTTTGGTCTAGCCTTACAACAAAAAAAGATACTGATAGTGTTTTAAAGAAATCTTAAAAAATAAAATTTTTATAGAAAATTAATTGATCCTTCATTGTTAATCATTCATTATTAAAGTAATGTGGCGGAATTTTTTGTTAACCGGGATTATATTTTTGCTTAGTGGGGCAATACTTTATGTAACTATAAAGAATCTTGATCCGCTTGGTGAACAGCAAGTAGTAGTGTTTTCTGCGTTTTTTGCAGCTATATTTTTTGGGATTGCTAGTTTCTTTACTTTTATATTTTTCTTTGCGGCCGAATTGGTTAAAGGTAAAAAATTAAATTCTAGATATTTTTCAGTTGCAGTCAGGCGAGCATTACTTGTTTCGATTTTTGTATCAATTTGTTTTTTCTTGCAAATTTTTAGGTTTTTAGGGTTATTAGAAGCTATTTTATTAGCTTGCTTCTTGGCTTCATTGGAATGGGTGTTTATGGGTGCTAAGGGTGATAAATCTACATTAGAAAACCATCCGAAATAAATTAAAAAATATTTTTTGATTAATTGTTTTTAGACTTTTAGGCTTTTAGACTTTTAAACTTTTTAACTTTATATAAACTAGTATCAAATGAAACACACAAAGATTATTGCAACCGTTGGACCAGCTAGTGGAAATATTGAAATGCTAAGAAAATTAGCAGATTCTGGGGTAAATATTTTTCGTTTAAATTTTTCGCATGGGACACATGAGGCACATGAAAAACTTATTAAACTAATTAAGCGTTTAAATAAAAAACGGAAAGAAAATGTTGCGATTTTATTAGACACTAAAGGACCAGAGATTCGTACGGGAGATGTGAAAATACCAATAACTGTAAAGAAAGGAGAAAAGCTGATCTTGACTACAGCTTTCGTAGATATGGAAAATCCAAATGGAAAAATTGAAGTAAATTATGATGAGTTTGTAAATGATGTAGAAGTGGGGGACACTATTTTAATGGACAGCGGGGTAATTAATTTAAAGATATTAGAAAAAACAGGAAAAGATGTTGTGTGTGAAGTTTTGGATGGAGGTGAAATATCTTCTCGTCGTCATATAAATCTTCCTGGGAAAGAGGTCTCGCTTGAGGCAATTACTAAAAAAGATTGGAAAGATATAGAATTTGGTATAGAAATGGGAGTTGATTTTATTGCTTTATCTTTTGTGAGACAGGCTGCAGGAGTTATAGAGTTAAGAAATTTCTTAAAAAAGAGAAAATCAAGAATAAAAATAATTGCTAAAATTGAAAATTTAGAGGGGACTCTTCACTTAACTTCGATAATAGAAGCTTCAGATGGAGTAATGGTTGCTAGAGGTGATTTGGGAGCTGAAATTCCATTTGAGCAAGTTCCTAGAGTGCAGAGAGATATTATAAAGATTGCTGGGAAATTACAAAAGCCATCTATCGTGGCAACTCATATGTTGGAATCAATGATAAACAATCCTATCCCAACAAGAGCGGAAGTTACAGATATATCAGAGGCGGTTTGGCAAAGAGCTGATTGTGTGATGTTGTCTGGGGAAACTGCAGTTGGGAAATATCCAGAAAAATCAGTACAAGCTATGGCAAATATTGCGAAAGAAACAGAAAAAGATTGTCTTGCGTCTCGTAAATATAGAGACTGGGTAAGTATTACTACTCCAAGGGAAGCTTTTTGTAAAATGGCGGCTAAAATGGCTCATGATTTGGACTATATAGCAGCTATTGTAGTTATTACTAGAAGTGGTTTTATGGGGAGGATTATGTCTAGTTTTCGGCCTAAAGTTCCTATTTTTGCTTTTACAAATGAGCCAGATGCAAGACGAAGAATGGTGATTTCATGGGGAGTTAAACCTTTTAGGATTAATTTTTCGCAAGCACCACAAAAAACTATTCAAAGAGCAAAAGCTAAACTTTTATCACATTATCCAGAATGGAAGGGTAAACAATTTATTTTAGTTTCAGATTTTTTAGTAGACGAAGAATTTGTTCCCACATTGCAAGTAAGAGAATTTTAATTTCCAAGGGGGACGAGTCCCCCTTAGAGAATCCCCCTGAA
>CAZBBI010000091.1:0-3878 GCA_964490135.1 uncultured Candidatus Peribacteria bacterium | reverse complement strand
CCTAAAAATCGATAGTAAGCCTTACTATGATCTCGATATTTCATGTGGCATAGCTCATGAATGATCACGTAATCAATACATTCTTTTGAAGCCTTGATCAGTTCGGGATTCAGGAGTACCTTCTTTTTAGTTAAAAAACTCCCCCAACGTTTCTGCATTTTTCGCAGACTCAGTTCTGGAATAAAATCATAATTAAACTTTTTAAGTATTTGTTTGTACCGATTCCTAAAAACAGATTCGGCTCTTTCGATATACCATTGTTCTAGTAATTCTTTGTTTTTACTAGAGTTGTCTCTCTTTTCTTCAGTCTCTATAATTATTTTTCCGCTCTCAAAACGGACTAATTCTCGTGTCGATTCCTCTATAACGAGCTTATATTGCCTCCCTAGATATAACACTGACTCTCCTGAAATATACTCTCGAGTGGAACTATCTCTTTGCAACCGTCTTAAATCTTTAACTTGCTTGGTAATCCACAGGTATTTTCGTTTCAAAAATGATTCTATCTTTTCTTTAGGGTGATTTAATGGGACATACAGAACAATTTTTAGGTTTGGATATACCGTTAGACGAAGTGTTTTTCGCTCTTCTTGTATCAAATGATATTGATACTCGTGATCGCCATAACAAAATTTATATATATCCATTAGAATAATTCATGATTTTCAAGTGACAGACTAATGATTAAATCTAGCATTGAGGCGAGGGCTTCATGAGTTAGATCAATATCCATATTAATTTTAACTTCATCATAAAGGTAGTCATCGAGCTTATTCTTAATGATCCGTTGGGTATCTAATTGTTTATGCCAATCAATAATGGTTTCTTGTTTTAAAATATCAAAAACATCTAAAATCACTTTACAAAGTTGATCGGAGCTCATTCCAAGACCTTCAAAATCATCTTTCAAGTTTCGATAAAATATATCAGCGCCTTTTTTGTTTTTTAGTAAGTCGGGAAGCTGATCATCGTCCTTATTAAACATCTGTTCTTTGGCTTCTTTTAACTTCCTTAAAGCATCAATATCCGCCATTTTCCCTTCTCTCATCTTTTTCAGGATATCTTGAATTTTTTCTGAAAATCTGCGGTAATACTCAGGATCTTTATCTGCTTGCTCGGTAATAGTCCGTTGCATTTGTGAAGCAATCGCTTCAGCTTTGGACTTTTCACTCCCGAGGGCTCCAAGTGCTTCCTCGAAAGCAGCTGTATCATTTATATTTATAGGCTCAGTCAGTAGTTCTACCTTTTCAGCATCAATATATTCATCAAGAATTTTTACGAGTTGTCGTTTGTACTCAGAAAGATCTTTCCTATCGGCGAATTGAAATCGAGCTGTTTTTCTCAACTCATCATATCTTTTGAGTTCTAACTTGTAAGTATCCAAGTGAGAGAACCTTGCTGAAAAGTCTGGTAAAGACATACATTCATCAAGATTTCGTATAAAACCATTAAAGAGACTGTAAAATTCATCTCGTCTTTGTTCACCCGCTTTTTCATTACCCAAGTAATTCAGGTAACTTTCGGTATCCTTCTTGTTTTTTACCGTTTTAAAATGCTCCTCTAGATTGGAATAAGCCTTCTCTAGTTCCGCTATTTGAGTAGCTGTGTCTATCAAAGTCCCTTTTACATCCTCTTCATCAAAATTCCCAAATAGCTCCATAGCAGACTTAATGTTTTGAGCATTTTCAGAGTAATCGATAATAAAACCTTTTGTTTTTGGCTTATCGGGATTTTCATAAAGTCTGTTTACTCGAGCAATAGCTTGAAGCAGGTTATGGTCTTTTAAGTCTTTTGTTAGATATAAGACAGTATTTCTCGGGGCATCAAACCCGGTCAGTAACTTATCAACGACAATTAATATCTCGATTCCATCAGGATCGTTTTTAAAGCTTTCTGTAACTGCTTTTTCATAGCTTTCTAAGTCTTTATAATCGGCTGATTTTTGTTTCAAGAACTCAGCTACCTCACGCTTGTGACTATCGGTTTCATCATCATGTGATTGTGCTTCTGAGACTACTACCGCCGTACGAAGTCGACCAGCTTCTTCAAAAACCTTGTGAAAGAGTAATGCTGAGTATTTAGAGGGGGCTACGAGTTGAGCCTTAAGACCTGTTCCTTGGAAGTAGCTTCGGAAATGGTCTTCAACATCATAGGCTATTTCAGTAATTCTATGTGGATTATTCTTAATCACTTTTTGATTAATGAAACTCTGTAAATCTCTTACAGATTTTTCATCTAGATTTTGAGTGATTCGTTCTACGTGTCGATCTACTTTTTCTTGGTTTTGATTTAATTCAGTATACCTTCCTTGATGCTAACGATAGTTACTCCGTGGTAGGTACAATTAAAGCTGTAATTAAAAAACCAAATGTTTAGTTAGTCTTAGAATAGGGATACAATTAACCCCTATTTGTCATGGAATCATTCCTTCGTTATCTCAGTCCAAAAGAAAAATATGAAGAACGTTATGATCGTCAAACCATAAAAGGAACTCAAATATATTTAGAAGGAGCGAGAAAAATAGTAAGTTCTGATGAACTTAAAAAAATAGAAGACGACATGAGCGATGAGCAAAAAAATCATGAGATCAAACGACTCATGAATGTTTACCTTTATTTTTACAAAGGTGACCGCTGGAAAAAAAGATCTCTAACCATTAAAGAATGGATGGATTTAGATAGAGATCGTGACTATCGATATGAACATGTTTGGGAAACCGCTGAACCAAACCCAAAAAAAACTTGTTGCCACTGCAATTGCAGTAGTCATAAAGTGACAGGTAAGGTGTTTATGCACAAACAAAACGATATTAACTTCAAAGACGGTGAGTTTGTGCTGTTTGTTTACGAGTGCCTAAAATGCCAAAAAAAAGTGCTGAATTTACTGATGGTGATCCATATGATTTCAATAAATACTGCCCAGATTGCAATATCGCCCTAGAAGACAAGAAAAAGAAATACAAAAATAAAATAGTTTTTCAGGATATATGTCCAAAGTGCCCATATGTACATGAGTGGGAAATGGACTTAAGAGAAAAGAAAGAAAAAAAGAAAACAAAGGCAGATCTAAAAAAAGAGCAGGATGAATACGAAAAATTTGAAATAGATCGTAAAGAATTTTGTCTTACAGATAAAGAAGGAGAAGAGTATTTAGAAGCAGAAAGAAACCTGAATCAGCTAAATGAACTTATGAAAGAACAAAAGCATAAAGAGGAAAATAAAACTCTTTATGAAAAAGCCGCCAATACTGAGCGACTTAATATCTTTGAAGCTCAAAAGCGTATGAAAGATTCGGTCAAGAAGAGTAAATTCACCAAGCTCAAGTTTGAAGACCCGAATATGGGAACAGATGTAACCTGTGAATTTAGAGTCTATGAAACTAATCCTGATCGAGAAGAAAAACAAGCCTGCAAAGATCTTGAAACATTAATTTCTGAGGCCTTTAATAATACTAATTGGAAACTGATGAGCGATGGCATCAGTTATCGCATGGGAATACTAAGAGGTCGTATTCGTGGTCTAGAGAAAGAGAAGGATATTCTCAAAAACATCAAACTATGAAATACATCCAAACTGAACCTGAGCTATTAATGACCACGAATCGTGGTAATAAAATTTATATCAGCTGTTGTTATCCAGAAGAAAACCCACCAAATGCCATAGAGGAAATTGCTGATTGTATGGCATATTTAGGATTGTTTGATAATATTGTCGATCACAAAAGTTGATCAAAGTATCAATACTTCTCCACGGTGTAACATTTGTAACATTCTTAGGTCATTTGATACGGAAATATCTAGGGAATTGGTTCTAGTCCCTAGTAGCCAGCCAAAAAAATATTTTAAACTTTTGTTTAGAATATTTTTTTAACTATGGACT
>CAZBBI010000090.1:0-3959 GCA_964490135.1 uncultured Candidatus Peribacteria bacterium | reverse complement strand
TTTCTGGAATTTCAATTCCTAGGCAATCAAGTCCGATTTCTAAGATATCAAAGACTTTTTTGGCTAAAGCGATTCGTCCTTCGATGAGCTCTTGGGTTTCAGCCTTAAGTACAGAATTTTCTGCATAGAAGCTTGACCAAGTTTGAGCGAGTTCTGTTAGATAAGTGGCGATATAGGTTGGGTTTTTTTCAATAGCGGCTCGTTCTAGTACTTTTGGCCATTCGAGGATTTTTACGCCTAGTGGTTTTTCATGATCGGCTAAAGCGGATAATTTTAAATTAGAAGTTTCAAGTTCAGAGTTTGATTGATATTTATTTAAAATTGATCGAATACGTACTCCAGCATATTGCAGATATGGTCCAGTACTACCGGTGAAGTCTATAGATTTGTTGCTATCAAAAGTGATAGATTTCTTTGGTCCAGTTCGCAGAAGATAAAATTTCCAAGCAGCATTTTGAATTTGTTCCGCTGTTGTATAAACTTTTTGTTCACTGAGATCGGAATTACTTTCTTTTATCTTTTGTGCGGCTATCTCATGAAGTTGGTCCATGAGGTTGTCTGCATCGACTACATTACCTTCTCGAGATTTCATTCTACCATCAGGGAGATGAACTAGTCCATAGCCAAGATGAAATAATTTTTTTGTATCTAGTACTTTTAATTTATTAAGGCATTCAAATAAAACTTTGAAATGATAGTTTTGTTCATCTGCTACAATATAAATCATTTCATCTGGATGAAAGTCTTCATTTCTAGCGACGGCAATGGCTAAATCCTGAGTGAGATATATGGATGTTCCATCAGCTCTTAGAATTACTTTTTCGCCTAAATTTTCATCTTCAAATTGTATAATAATAGTGCCATCATCTCTTTTTGTGAAAACATTATTACTAAGCCCTTTTTCAGCAATATCTTTTCCTTGTTCGTAGTATTCTGATTCAAAATAATTTTTTTCAAATTCGATTCCTTGACGTTTGTAAGTTTCTTGATGCCCAGAGAGTGTCCAATTATTCATTTTTCCCCAAAGGATTCGTACCTCTGGATCATTGTTCTCCCAATCTTTTAACATGATTTGTACTTCATCTGTTAAGGCTGAATTTTTTTTACTTTCAGTCTCAAATCTTACATAATAATCACCAACGAAGTGATCACTTTTTTTGTTCGCATTTTCTGGAGTACTATCATTTCCAAAATATTTATAGGCCAACATTGACTTACAAATATGCACTCCACGATCATTTATAATATTTACCCGATGTACATTTGCACCTGCTTTTTCCAGAATTTTTGATACAGATAGACCAAGGGCATGATTTCGCATGTGTCCCAAATGAAGTGGTTTATTTGTATTTGGTCCTGAGAATTCTAGAACAATTTTTTTGTTCAATAAAACATCCGATGTAAGGTTCGTATCAAATACTTGTTTAAAAAATTCTTCAGATGAAAAAAATAAGTTTAGATAAGGACCAGTGATTTCAGTTTTTTCCAAAAGATCACAATGCCCTAATGTTTTTTGTATTTCCCCTAAAATTTCTGGTGGTGATTTTTTTAACAATTTTGTTAGCTGAAATACATTAAGGGCTAAATCTCCGGAATTCCCTTTTGGAACTGGGGCAAATATAATTTTATCTGCATTATCTGCTGACCAATTTTTGGATAAGTAGTCGAGTATTAATTTTTCCATGTGAAATCATCTTATTAATTTTTTATTGGAAGGTCGATCTTTTTTGTAGATAGACCTTCCAAATATGTAGAATCTAGTTTAATTCAAGCATTAATTCAGCGTTTTGTATAACAGCTCCAGCTGAGCCTTTTCCCAAATTGTCCAGTACAGCAATAACTTGAAGTCTAGTGGTGTCATTTTTTTTTATGTAAATTGAAACTTCATCGCTACAGTTGTTTTCGCTCATATCAATTTTGTCGTCTTCGGGGATGGATTTTATCTTTATGAGGGGAGAATCTTTATAATATTTTTTGAGTATTTCAATGACTTCTTCTTCTGATAAATAAGCTGCGTGAGGGTTTATTCTCATAAAAGTATTAGTTTTAAGTCCTTGATAGTTGTTAACTACTTCCGGTTGGAATATTGGATAATAAATACCACCAAACTTTTTTATTTCTGGTAAGTGTTTGTGGGCAATTCCTGTAGAATACTGGATTGGAGTTTGTGTCGGGTCTTTCTCATAAGACTCAATCATTGCGTTACCTCCTCCAGAATGTCCGGTAATACTGGTAATAACTGCATTATATCTATCCACCATCTTCTCTTGGATAAGCGGATTTATAGACAGAATTGCAGCAGTTGCATGACAACCTGGATTCGCAACTAATTCAGAATTTTTAATTTCATCTTGTTGTCCTTCAAGTTCCGGTAATCCGTAAACCCAATCGGGATTGGTTCTATGAGCGGTAGAACAATCAATGATTTTAGTCTGATTTTTAATAGAGTTTTTAATTTCTATAATTTTTATGGCGATTGCATCTGGAACAGATAAAATTACTAAATCATTTTGTTCTAAAATTTTAGTTACAGTTTTTTCCCATTCAGCGGGGACATAGCTGCGATAGTCCTGATAGAGAAGGGGATAATAGTTCCTTTAATTTAGAATGAGATTCTAATTTTTCTTTAAGTGTAACGCCGACAGCGCCACTTTCTCCGATGATGCCGATTTTTGATGTTTTCATTGTTTAGTTTTTTAGTTGAAATATAGAAAAGTAGATATGTGGTGGGACTAGAGTCTATTTAATCCCATTCAATGAAATATTTATCATCTCTTGTTCTTTGTTTATCTATCCATGATGGGAATTTAGAAATAATTCCGTTTGTTCTTTTTGCAAAATTTTGAGCATTTTTTTCAATAGCTGTTATAGCAAAAGCTTTTTTAATATTATTTTCATTTCTTAGTTGTTCAAATTTTTCTATCAAATGTTGAAGTTGCCCTGGTCCCCAAACTGTACCTAATTCCCAAATAGTATTATTTTCGTGTTCTCTTACTTCAAAACAACCAATAACTTGATGAATCTTATTTCTTAAAATATAAAAATTTTTTGCATCTAAAATTTGATAATGATTTTTTGGGATTAGATTCCTTAACAAAACGTAAGGACCTATTTTTTCTAAAATATCATCTGCTAGAGAGCTAGCAAGACATATAGGTATTTCAGCTATGTTATCGAAATTTATTTTATTATTTTTCATGATTAAATTTTTTTAAATATAAAAAACCCCGCTTTCACATTGTCTATGAAGCGGGGCAATTTTTTTTGTATTCTAAAATAGTAGCCCCTATGGGCGACGACGTAGTTGAGATACAAATAAATTGTTAATCATCTTAATTATTAACTTAACTGATTTATTTATAATTGCAAATTTTTATTTTTTAATAAGTCCTAAAACTTTTTCACTAAAGCACTGAATACTAAGTAATAAACAAGGAAGAATAAAAAGAGTTGTAATGGTTGAGGTTGCCATTCCAAAGATAATAGCAAATCCAAGTCCAGCCCAGACAGGATCAGATAAGGCTAATGGGATTAATCCAAATACAGTTGTAACTGAGGTTAGAAATATTGGTTGGAATCGTTCTACACCTGCTTTTGTGAGTGCTTGGGGGCGTGTGATGCCGCTTATTCTGTGATAATTGTATCTGTCTACAAAGACAATAGCATCATTTATCATAATTCCAGATAAGGCGACTATCCCGATCATGGTTGGGAATCCAATGGCAAGGTCAGAAAATTGTCCACCAATTCCAAATCCCCAAAATACAGTAACCAAAGATAGGGGAATTAAAAATATCATAACTATTGGTTGAGAAAAAGAGTTAAATTGAAGAACTAGAACCAAAAGTATCAAAAATATTGCTGTGGCCATAGCACTTCCCATTTCAGAAACAAGACGATTTGATTCTTCACTATCACCACCTATGACAAAAGTATCAGAGTTTAGGTGATTTGTTTTT
>CAZBBI010000089.1:0-4152 GCA_964490135.1 uncultured Candidatus Peribacteria bacterium | reverse complement strand
ATTTTTTGATTGTATGCTTTGGCTTGTTTGGCCTATCTTTCTAATATTAGCACTTAAGGATTTAGTTTCTTCTGGATTGCTCATAGGAATTTCTTCCGGTATTTCTATGATAATAGCTTTTTTTATTGGTAAAAAAATTGATAAAAACAAAAAAGACAACAAACAAATACTTAAACATGGTGCTTGGAGAAGTTCTTTTTTAAACTTTTTCAGAGCTATCTGGATAGAACCATTAACTTTATCAGTTATCGATGCACTTAGTAAAATAAATGATCAAACTATAAAAGTACCTTATAATGTTGAATTTTATAAATGGGTTCATAAAAAAAACACCATAGAACGAATACACAGTAGATGGGTTATCACAGAGTACTATTATACTATACAAATAGGTATTTTTGCTTGTTTATTTGCTTTTTTTGAGAATTCACCAATGTCAGTATTTATACTAATTTTCAGTACTGGATCGCTTTTCCTTATTTTTACTACAAAGATTTCGAAATTAGAGACAGTGAAAAAATAATGTCATCCTGAACTTCAAACTCAAGTCAATATTGTGAAGGATCTCTTCATGAGATTCTTCGCTATTTTCTATTGCCTTCCTAGCTCAGAATGACAACTAAGGCTAATTCTTAATTTCTAAATCCTCTCCCCCAAAAGGAAAAAATCCAATCTTTTTTGCTGTATTTGAAGCAATCCATTCTGGAATATAAAGAACAAATCGAGAAGAAGTCCCCTTTTTACCTTGCCCAGAAAGATCTATTTTTAAAACTAATTCTTTAGTTTTATTTCTTGGAATTGTAAATTCCTGATTTAATCTTATACGAACAAGATCATCCAAGATAAGTACTTTGTTCGATACTACCGTACCATCTAACTCTAACCAAGCTTTTGAAAAATCTGAAAACTTTCCACTACCAATTCGACGAAATTGAAATTCTGAAACTTTCACATTATTATTTTTGGCATTAAGTAACAACCTAAGCACATCTACATCTTTTTCCGCTTTATATACATATATTTTTTGATTTATTCCTTTTTTTACATTTATATATAATTCTCCTGCATCTGGATGAATTTTTGATTCCAATGGAGAAATTACTTCTGGTGTATAGACTAAGTTTGTATCCTCTGGCTCCTCCTCTAAGAACTCCTCAAAGGATGATATCTTACCACCATACATCATTAACCTATAAATTTGTTCTACAATTTCCATACGAGAAGGAAAATGTGAACCATTAAAATTCCCAAAATTAATTGCATAAGGCAATAATTTATCTGCTTCTAATGCTCTAACATATCGTTCATACCATTTTTGATCTGTTTGAAGTTCTGGTGCTTTTATATCAAAAGCCTTTACCAAAATCTTTGATACTTCTGCTCTATTTATGTTTCCAGCAGGACGGAATAGACCATCTGGATATCCAGCAACCCATCCTTGATTTTTAGCTGTTTCAATATAGTTAAAAAACCAATCTTCAGCCTCAACGTCTAAAAAACTTTGTTCTATTGCATTATAAATTGGGACACCAGTAGCTAAAACCAAAATCTTACAAAATTCTGCTCTATTTACTGATTTTTCGGGCATAAATTGTCCCTCAGAATTTCCATTTATAATTCCTAAATCAACAAGGCTTTCAACTGACGGTAATGCCCAATCGGATATTTCATCTTTATCTATAAAATCTAAGTCAACTCCTAATGCAATTTGTTGTCCTAAAAACAAAACTCCAAGCCCTACCGTTAACATAATTTTTTTCATCATAATTTTTTGTTTATATTTATTTCATTGTAAATGATTATTATAAAAAATAAAGAAATTATTTTTTTACTTTTTGTATTTTTATTATTTTTGGCAAGTATAAAAAATTGATTTTTACAGAAATTATTATAAATTTTTTACTGTAATTATATTATTTAACCCATTACATCAATGAAAAACGCTTGTAAAACAATACCTTTTGGTAAAATACTACTTATTCTTTGGTTGCTTGTAGCAACATTCTTTACAATAGAATCTTTATGGAATAGAGGTCTTAAGGCTTCTTACATACAAGGAGTAAATGATGGTAACACTGGAGCCGTAAATCGACTAATGGTGGAAGCCTTAGATGAAAAATGTGATTCTTTCCAAGTCTTTTCTGGACAAAATAAAGTAGATTTAGTAAATCTTGCTTGCCTACAAAAAGCTATTACACAACCTCCATCAGCTGATATGCCCAATGTAGAACAGCCAATGGACGAAGTAACTGAATAAATAATATTCAAAATATAATAAAAAAGCTCTTCTTCTAAAGAAGAGTTTTTTTTATAAATCATCTATTTCTTCATCCACAACGATTTCATTTCTACCGTAATCAGAACCAAATCGTTTATCTGTTTCTAGGAATTTAATTCCATATGTCTTACTAAACCAAAAATAAAACATTTCAACAATTGCATTTCCAGCATTTAAGAATCCTAATAAAAGTGGTAAAACTAAGAAACTTAAAATTGTTGGGTTTAAGCTACTAAAAAATGATCCAGTAAACAAAAACAGTATAATACCTAAAACTGAACCATAAAGACTAATAAATATGTATGGTGAAGTACTTAAAATTTCTACCGCAAAGAAAGTAAATATCCCCGCCAATAAAGTATGTGACATAGCTGAAAAAGCTATTCCTTGTGGACCATAAAAACTTCCTATAAGTAAATAAATTGGAACCATAAATACTAAAATAATTAAATTCCCAAGGAAAACATGTGTTAAAGTTGTAGATCTTAACGGATACCTTTCAACTAAAATAGAATTTATAAGTGAAAATATTAAATTAGAAACAAGACTCGAAAGAAAAACCGCTAAAAGCACAATACTCATAAACAAAGGATGTGTTTTTATTCCGTCTGTATAAATTCCAAATTCATTTTTCGTTCCTTCTGCAACATCAAGAGTGTCGCCAACAATTGACCAAGTCAGAAAAAGAACAATACCCATAATAATAGCACCAGACGCTCCCGCCCAAACTCCACCAAAAAACCTAAAAAAAATCCCAGAAAGAGTGTTCATTGGTACAAATTTTCCTTTTTCCATTTGTTTTTGTGTTTTATTTCTTTTTATTATATCACGAAATAGACAAAAATTCAAAGTTTCTTTATCTCCTCTTTTCTCCATTTCTCAATATTCGCATGATGACCAGAAAGAAGGATCTCTGGAACTATATGTCCTCTGAAATTTTCTGGACGTGTGTAATGTGGATACTCTATATTCATTCGTCCAATTTTCTTAGAAAAACTTTCCTCCATATGACTTTCTGCCTTACCCAGAACACCAGGAATAAGTCTAGATACAGAATCTATAAATACCTGAGCTGGCAACTCCCCTCCTGTTAATATAAAATTCCCAAGAGAAATTTCTATATCCACAAATTCATCAATTACTCGTTGATCAATTCCCTCATAATGTCCACAAAGCAGAATAACTCTATCAAATTTTTCATTAAAATCACATTTAAAAACATTTGGAATTTCTCCTTGTGAAAAAGATTCTGCTACTTCTTGATCAAAAATATTGTTCGATGGAGTAAAGAATATCACAGGTACTCCATCATCTTTTAAATTTTTTACATGCTCAATACTATCAAATAACGGCTGAGGCATCATTAACATCCCAGCTCCCCCGCCATACGGCACATCATCTACTTTTTTATGCTTATTTTTTGCAAAATCACGAATATCATGACACACAATTTCAATAATATTTGCCTCAATAGCTCTTTTTATAATTGAAGTCGTACAAAAACTTTCAAATGCTTCTGGAAATAATGTCAGGATATCAAAACGCATTAGTTATAAGTGTAATTGCTTAATTTTTTTCAAGATATTTTCCACAATACTAGCAGAATTAGTTGGTAAATTCATTCTTTTTTCCCAAAATTGTTCAAAATCAGATCGACGCAAAAATTCAAGGACTTGTCGTGATACATTATCTATGAAAACCATACCAGTTTCTTCTGTGGAAAAAAAGTGGAAATGTTCAAGGTCAATCCAAACATCATTTTGTACTCTATCAAAACGAGGAAACATTCCCATAAAACAAAAAACCTTCACCCAAAAAAATGATTCTAAAAACATTTCATTTTCATTGTTATCACAATGACCCAAAACACTAAT
>CAZBBI010000088.1:0-4193 GCA_964490135.1 uncultured Candidatus Peribacteria bacterium | reverse complement strand
ACTAACTCTCCTACTCGTTTCGTTGCTCTTTCACTAGAAAATATCCCCACAGCAATCACAATAATTCCAATCAAGATCATTTTACGATCTTTAAAGAGGAAAAATAAGAAAAGTCCTACTGCTGTAGCCAAATATGCACTTCGAGAAAAAGTTAAAAATAATGCCCATAAGGTTAAAAACGTAAAAATACCAATAAATATACGATTTTCCCATTTTTTTTCCCTATAAATCCACGCAATCAAAAACGGAATCATAAAAGACAAAAATCCACCCAAATAATTTGGATCCATCCATGTTCCTAAAAATCTACCTGTATGGGGATCCCATCCTCCTTCTGTAGATAGTGAACCAATATCTGGAAATAAATAAAACTGCAAAAATCCAAAAAACAAAATAATTCCTAAAATAAAATAAAGACTTTTTAAAAAAGAATTTATTGCTTGTCGCTTGTCACTTGTTGCTATGTTAATTTGTTCCGCTGCGGACCAAGCAAAAATAAGTACAGAAAAGAAACGAATAATATAGGAAAAACTTAGAATTTTTGCTTTTAAGTCCAATTCCCATGCTCCCATCATCCAACTAAATATCGCCACTCCTAAAAAGATAAATCCAGGTAATATAAATTTATTTTGTGGAAATTTTTCTTGAAAAATTAATTTTTTACCAATCCAAATCACCGCAAATAATGGTAAGAATATATCTGTCAAAAGTATACCAGCTCCACCAAATGGAATACGAATAAGTAAACCAGGAATGATAAGTGCGAGACAAAACCAAAAAAAATATTTCATTTCGATCGTTATATTCACATAACTGGAGATAGTTTAAAGAAAGATTAAAAAAAAGCTATTTGACAAAAGTATGAAAATGTAATAAAACTAGGTAAATGATATTATATTTGCACTGTTTCGGGAATACCCATATTAGCGAGAAATTAAAGTTGGGTAAAAAAATACTTTTAGGACTATTTCTAAGTTTCATACCATTTGTTACAATGGCACAAAGCCTAGAACTTGAATTAATAAGGACCGAACAAGTTCCCGGGTTTTTTGCAGTTAGAATATTTCCAGATGAAAATTTAAAACAAATCGATATTGAAGATATTTTTGTTAAAAATTATAATGACAATGAAACAGAAATATTTAGTGAATTAATTCCGATTCTTCAGGAACTTAAAGGAACGGTCATTGAAAAAAAAGACTTACCAAACTACATGATTCCGTACAATAGAATTGTCTTACTCGGAGGCCAAAAAGTCGATCATTATATTCATTTTGTTCCAGAGAATGAAGAAAATGTTTTATCTGAATTCGATAGTTTCGCTGAAAAAAACTTAGAATCTCCAATCTTGCTTGAGATTCAGGCTAGTTTCGGTGGTAATATCATGGAAGTTTATCCAAAAAAAATTGCTAGTATGGATAATGATCCAATTTTTTTCGTTGGAAAATTCAAAAAGGCAATAAAAACTAAAATTGAAATCACAGCTTTAACCTCTGAAGGAGAGATTACAGCTATAACACCATTAGATTTAACTGTTTTTGAAGAAAACGAATTTACAAATTCTTTACCAGAAATCTGGGAAGAAGTTTATGAGTCCACACTTCCATTAAAAGAAATAAATCCAATTGGAACTAAGTTTATATCTATTTTCCCTTGGCTCCTTGGATTGTTAGGAATTATTGTAATTATATTTGCTATAAATATTGGAACAAGATTTACTCCTCCACTAAAATATAAAAAGAGTAAAAAAGATCTTGGACATGATTTGGATGATATCCCTGAAGGGTTTTGGCATCAACCAAAAGAAAAAGTTGATGATGCCCTACCATTTAAGGTAGAAAAGAAAAAATAAATTATTGTGTCCAAACTCCAAGTGCGTGACTTCTAGCTACTTGCTCATATTCCAAAAATTTCTGTTTATGATCAAAGTCAAATTTTCGATAGACTTTTGCCAATCCAAGCTTAACCATTTCAGCATTAAAATTTTTCCCTGATTTATCATAAACATAAGACAATCGTCGCTCATATTTGTCATATTTGTTTCCTACTAAATCAGTTATTAAACAGACTTTTTCTATGTTTTTTAAAAACTTCTTCATTTGCGCAGAAGCTTCCATTCCAAAATCCTCTTGTTCTGTATAGGGACCTTTTACCTCTGGTGTATCTATTCCAATATAACGAACCGTTTCTTTGTTTTTTAGCTTTATCGTATCTCCATCAATAACCCTATCCAGGTCTTGCCAATCACAATCATTTGGAAAAACACCTACATGGTTTAGACTTTTTATTTCTTCTACCGTTTCAGTAGAACAAGCTGTTAAGAGTAAAACCGATAGTAAGATGTATTTTTTCATAATGCTTTAAATTTAAATTAATTTAAAATAAAAATAAAGACATGATCTTAATCTGTTCTTAATTAAATTAATAATCAATTTATACAATTTGAAACTTTATCTGGAACACCTGCTACCTCCCCAGTTAATCTAAAAACTATTCCAAAAACAGCATTAATATTCATTATTTCTCTAAATAATTTTTCATTTTCTTCTTCCATTAATTGATTTCCAAATGAATTATCTAAGTTTAAAAACACGTCAAATTCTTCTGGATCATTTGAATAGACTTCCAAAGTAATAGTTTCTTTATTTTTGGGATCAAATTTACCTTTACTAAACTTAAATTTTCTCATGATATCATCTGTTTCATAGATTATACTCCATTCATCTTCACAAATTTCCTGCACATTAATAGTAACACCTTGATAAGTAACTCCCTCTGCTATAGTTTTAAAATTAATTTTTTCTAAATATTCCCAAACTAGCTGTATCTCAGCATTAAGTTTCGTACGCTCTGCAATCTGTTCTTGAGATAGTTGACTTTCCATTACGTCAAAAATAAACAAATGCCAAGGTTTGTCAAATAAATCTTAATCTTAACTTAACCAAAAAGAGATTATCACGTCCTACTTATTGTTAAATTTGAGCTTTAGGAGGAGGAAAGGAAATACTCATGAATCCTCACCTCCTCACTCAACTCGGGATGAAAACTCATTGCTATGAAATTATCACCTTCAATTAGGACTGGTGTGTCTTTATGTGAAGCAAGTATATTTTTTTGATCAAAATTTTTGTTCAATGTTATTTTTGGTGCTCGGATAAATATTCCTTGTAAATTTGAAAATTCTTTTGAATCTAATTCCGCTATAAATGAACTCTGTTGTCCTCCGTAAGCGTTTCTTTCAACTCTAAATCCACAATCTGGAATCAATTTTGAAATCAATATTGTTCCAGCACAAGTTCCCAAAATTTTTATCTTTTTTTTTGTGATTTGTTGAACTAGTAAGTCCCACATACCAAATTTCCTCAACAATTTCATCATTGTTGTCGACTCCCCTCCTGGAATAATCAAATGAGTTATATCTTTCAATGTTTCTTTTTCTCGCACCAAAACAAACTCCACTCCAAGAGATCTTAAAATTTCAGAATGTTCAGCAAATGAACCTTGTAGTGCGAGGATTCCAATCATCTTTCTGCATAACGAGTTGTTAGTTCTGATATTTCCAAACTTTTCATTGCTTCACCTAGATTTTCTGAAACCTCACACAAAATCTTTGGTTTATCATAATTCATTGTTGCTTTTACAATTGCTTCTGCCATTTTTTGCGGATGCTCTGAATCAAATATCCCTGATCCTACAAACACTCCCTCCGCTCCAAGTTGCATCATCATTGCCGCGTCTGCTGGAGTAGCAATTCCTCCCGCTACAAAAGTAACTACAGGAAGTCTCCCTTCTTTCATAACCTTACGAACTAGTTCTTCAGAAACTTGATATTCTTTAGCTTTTTCAGCTAAATTATTTTCATTTAAAGTCTTAATTTCACTAAAAATATCTCTCCAATGTCGTACTGCTTCAACTACATTCCCTGTTCCAGCTTCTCCTTTTGTTCTTATCATAGCTGCTCCTTCTTCTAATCTTCTCAAACCTTCTCCTAAATTCCTAGCTCCACATACAAATGGTAATTTAAAATCATGCTTAGCTACATGAAGTTCTTCATCTGCTGGCGTGAGTACTTCTGACTCATCAATATAATCAATATCACATTCTTGCAAAATTTGGGCTTCCACAAAATGTCCTACTCGAACTTTTGCCATAACTGGAATAGAAACTGCTTTTTTTATTTCTTTAATCATCAC
>CAZBBI010000087.1:0-4226 GCA_964490135.1 uncultured Candidatus Peribacteria bacterium | reverse complement strand
TTGTGATCTTTTTTTCTGACTATTTTTTGTACATATTTAGGACGTGAGATACGACCGATTTCTGTTTGTATTAATTCTTTTTTAATAAGTGTATTTATTGTTTGAATAGAAATATCTTTTCTTAATTCTTCTTTTGATATTTTTCCATTATTTCTCTTAATGATATCAATTGTCAGTTTCTGCTTATCTCCCAATTTTTTAACATTTTTGTTTAATTCTTCTTCATTTAATAAATAAAAACAGTCTCTTTTAATAGGATCTTCTCTTTCCCAAAAATTTTGGGGGATCATCAATGAAAGAACTTTTCCTATATCTGAAAAATTATCTTTAGCTACATAGCTGGCTAGTTCTAAATATTTTTGTGACAAGAATCCCCTTTCTAAAATTTCTAAAATTTCTTTTGTTTCAAAATCAGGTTTTTCTTCAGATATACCAATAATTATTCCAATTTTTTTTCTATTTCGGAATTCAACAATCACTCTATCCCCTACTTCACAATTTCCTCCAAATTCCCAAGTAAAAACACCTCTAATACCACGCAAGTAAATCTGACAATAGTGCATATATAGAGTTTATAGTTTTTAATTTAAAGTTCAAAGAAATGTAAGATGAGTATTATAAATGATTGTTTTGATTAAGATTGATATTTTTATAAACTTATCACGATGATAAACAAAGTTTTTCTCGCTTCTCCTCGTGGATTTTGTGCTGGTGTAGAGCGAGCAATTTTAATTGTAGAAAAATCTATTGAGAAATTTGGGACTCCCATTTATGTAAATCATGAAATTGTTCATAATCAGTTTGTAGTGAAAGGTTTTGAAAAAAAAGGAGTTATTTTTACTGAAAATTTAGAAGAAATTCCAAAAAATTCTGTTTATATTTTTTCCGCACATGGAATCTCGCCTAAAATACGAGAAAAAGCTAAAAAGAAAAACTTAAAAATAATTGATGCCACTTGTCCTTTAGTAACGAAGGTTCATTGGGAAGCTGAAAAATTTGATAATCAAGGTGCTTATTGTTTTTATATTGGACAAAAAAATCATCAAGAATATCTGGGGGTAAAAGGAGTTGCACCACTGCATCTGTTATCAAATCAATCAGATGTAGAAAAGATTTCAGCAAATGATTTTGTAAATAAAGAAGTTATTTGTCTTACTCAAACGACACTTTCGGTTGATGATACCTCTGAAATCATTGAATCTTTAAAATCTAAAATACCACATATACGTATTCCTGGAGATATTTGTTATGCGACTACAAACAGACAAGAATCGGTGAAAACTTTGTGCGAGAAAGTAGATTATCTCATAGTTATTGGTTCACAAAACTCTTCAAACTCACAAAAATTAGTTTCTGTGTCCAAAAAATATGGCACAAATGCACAACTTTTTGAAAACATGGAATCCATCCCTGAAGAAATTTTCGAATATAAAACGCTTGGTATTACCTCAGGAGCATCTGTCCCAGAAATTTTGATCGAAGAATTGTTAGATAAAATTAAAAGAATAAATCCAAATATTAACATCAAGTCTATTGAAACAAAAAAAGAAGATTTTAAATTTCCTTTACCTAAAGAATTTGATAAAAAATCAAACAACTTGATTGACCGACGAATAAAAAACCGCTAGTTTTAATTTCGATTTTACCCCATAAAAATTCCCAAAAATATGAATGATTTTTTAGCTAGTCTTGGTCAAAATGTGTCTATATTAGGTACTCAATGGGGAGACGAAGGAAAAGGTAAATTAGTTGATTCAATCTCTGGGAATTTCGATATAATTTGTCGATCAACTGGAGGTGCAAATGCAGGACATACAATTGTTACAGATGGAAAAAAATACGTTTTCCATTTACTTCCTTCTGGATTATTACACAAAGAAACAATTGGCGTTGTTGGAAACGGATGTGTTGTTGATTTGGTTGACCTTGTAGATGAAATAAATGAACTTGAAGAGTTAGGATTAAAAGTTTTTAATCGAGTGAAAATTTCACTTAGAGCTCATCTTTTATTTGAATATCATAAATGTGTAGATGCTGAAATAGAAAAACGAAAAGGAAAAGGAAAAATTGGAACAACTCATCGAGGAATTGGTCCAGCTTATGAAGACAAAATTTCACGAATTGGAATTCGTTGCGAAGATTTGTTAGATAAAGATTTATTAAAAGAAAAAATCGAAGCAAATTGTGCCTTTCATAGTAAAAATCTTGGTATAGAATGTGACGTAGAAAAAGAATTTGAAAGACTATTGTCTGTCCGAGAAAAAGTTAAACCATTGTTAATAGATACATCTAAATTTTTGCGAGACTGTATCGCTGATAACAAAAAAGTGTTATTTGAAGGTGCACAAGCTCATCATCTTGATATTGATCATGGAACTTACCCTTTTGTAACAAGCTCTAATGTATCTATTGGTGGTATTTTTACAGGTTTAGGCGTTCCACCTAAATCATTAGATTCTATTATTGGAATTGTAAAAGCTTATACGACAAGGGTTGGTATGGGACCATTCCCAACAGAACTAGATAACGCAGAAGGTGAAGAACTTAGAGAAAAAGGTGGAGAATATGGAGCTACTACTGGAAGACCTCGTCGATGTGGTTGGTTTGACACCGTTGTCGTAAAAAACAGTGTAGATATAAATGGAATTGATTGTGTTAATCTTACAAAATTAGATGTTCTTTCTGGGATTAAAACACTAAAAATTGCGACGAAATATAGATTAAACGGTCAAGAAATATTTAATATTCCAACTACTAAGAAATTTTCTAAAAAACTTGAGATAGAATATATCGATATGCCTGGTTGGGAAGAAGATCTTTCTGGAATTCGTGATTTTGATAAGTTACCACAAAATGCACAAGATTATGTTTTAAAATTAGAAGAATTAATAGGAGTTAGAATATCATCAATTGGAGTAGGTATGGATCGTAATGACTTAATCTTCCGCTAAAAAATGGATAAAAATCAAGTATGGGCAAGTACCCTACAAAATATCTCTCAAAAAGTATCGAAAATGGAGTTTCATACTTGGTTTAAAAAGGTACACCTTAAAGAGATTTCTGGTGCAGCAGTACTTTTTGCCTGTCCGACCGAAATGAATAAAAACTGGATGGAAACTAAGTACCAAAGTACTATTTTGATAAATATTCAAAAAGTTCTTCCCGAGATAGAAAAAATATTTTTTGAAGTAGATTTAATACTTAGTTCTTCTCCTGAACAAGTACCAGAAATGT
This sequence comes from uncultured Candidatus Peribacteria bacterium, assembly GCA_964490135.1. Classification (GTDB taxonomy): domain Bacteria; phylum Patescibacteriota; class Gracilibacteria; order UBA4473; family UBA4473; genus JALWQU01. The sequence continues at coordinate 992 of CAZBBI010000087.1, read as the reverse complement.
TTCTAAAAAAACAAACAGCCCCAAGGAAATTACCAAATCGTCCAGAAGTTAGACATGCCTCTGGTATTGAATCTAGAATGGTTCAACCACAATTTACTTTAGATAATTTTGTAATAGGTGAAGAAAATAAATTTGCTCATGCTGTCTGTACGGCTGTATCTGAAACCCCAATAAACGAGGTAAAAAAATATAATCCTCTTTATATACATGGAGGTGTCGGCCTTGGTAAAACTCATTTACTTCAAGCAACAGCAAACGAAATTTCACGAAGAAATCCTGAGGCTACTGTCTTATATACAACAGCAGAAAGGTTTACAAACGATATTGTAAACGGGATTGCCTCTCGTAAAATGGACAAAGTTAGAAAAAAATATAGAAAAGCAGATGTTTTGATTATTGATGATGTTCAATTCCTTGATAATAAAAATCAAACTCAAATAGAATTATTTAACACTTTTAATGATTTGAGAGATTTACAAAAACAAATGGTTTTTGCGGCAGATCGCCCACCAACACAACTAGAAAATATGATGGATAGGCTTACTTCTCGTTTGGGATGGGGACTTATTATTGATGTTCAAATGCCTGGATTTGAAACTAAAAATGCTATCATAAACGAAAAAGCAAAAGAAATGGGGATTATCCTTACTCCAGAAATTCAAGAATTTATTTCTACAAACATCCGACGAAGTCTTAGAGAACTTGAAAATATTCTAAATAAAATTTCTATTCAGCTTGAAATATCAGGTATTTCTCCAACAATTCAATCTGTTGGAAAGATTTTCCGAGAAATTAACCCGAATGAAGACTTAGTTTCTTCTAAAGAAGGTAAACAAGGTTTAGCAAAATCTCCTGATGATATTATTACTTTTGTTTCTGATTATTTCCAAGTACCAGCTACTGATTTACTAGGAAAAAGCAGGAAACGAGAAATTGTAAATTCTAGACAAATAGCGTGGCTTCTATGTAAAGAAATTTTAAAAATGAGCTAT
>CAZBBI010000086.1:0-4237 GCA_964490135.1 uncultured Candidatus Peribacteria bacterium | reverse complement strand
CGTAGCAATGCGAAGGGTTCGAACCCGGGTGCTCTCCTGACGGCTCATTCTTCGCCTACTCGAGGGACCCTCAATCCTCGCTCCGCCATACCAAAAATCATCTGATCCCCATTCGGGGTCAGATGATTTTTATTATATACGGGGATTCTGAACCCCCTTACAACCAAATTGGTGAATTATTTAATTTGCAAGACCTTTAGCATGTAATCCAATACTTTTTGATAAATAACTAAAAATTCCTGACTAGCTCGGTTCCTCGGTTTTGGTAAGTTCACATCAAATACCTTAATGATTTTACTGGGACAACGAGACATGACCATTACTTTATCACTTAAAAATACGGCCTCTTCAATATCATGTGTAACCATTAACACTGTTGTTTTTAACTTATCTAAGTCCTCAACAAGTTCATTTTGAAGACGCATTTTTGTTATATAATCTAATGACGCAAAAGGCTCATCTAGCAATAACAAATCGGGAATATTAATAAACGCCCTTGCCAAAGCGAGTTTTTGGGACATTCCGCCGGAAAGACTTCCTGGATATAAATCAGTAAAATCGGCTAAATCCATAAATGCTAGAATTTTCATAATCACCTCTTCGTCGACACTCTCTCCTTTTTGTAATGCAAAAAGAACATTTTCTTTCACGGTCATCCATGGAAACAAACGCAATTCTTGAAAAACAATACTACAGTCTTTTGATGGCTCTTTTACCTTTCTATCACCAATATAGATTTCACCTTGGTATATATTATCAATCCCTGCAACCATTCTAAGCAACGTACTTTTACCACAACCACTACTGCCCAATATTGTGACAAAACTCTCTGGACGCACCTTTAAGGTGCAATTTCTCAATATATTCCCCTTGGTGTTGGGATATGATTTTTTGACTACATTTATCTTCAATGACTTTGACATGATATTTTATTATTTCCCGTTAAATCTAATTTTCCAGGAAGTGAAATATGCCTCCAGTTTTATTAAAATTTGATCTGTTATTTTTCCTAGGATTCCTATGGTAATAATTCCTACAAACATATCATCCGGTCGTGAAAAGCTTCTGGAATCCCAAATTAGCCATCCCAGTCCTTTTGATGAGGCAACGACTTCCGTCGCTATTAACAATATCCAGGAAAGCCCTAATGCAAGCCTTAACCCAAGAAATATATGAGAAAGAGCGGATGGGATTAATATCTTTTTTATCAAAAAGTAATTTGATTTTTTATAGAGATTGGCAACCTCTATTAATTTTTTATCTACCGATCGTATCCCATGAACCGTGTTTATAAATAAAACAAAAAATGAGGCGACCATAAGTAAAACGATCTTTGATATCTCTCCTATTCCGAAAAAAATTATCAAAAGCGGTATCCACACTATGGGAGGAATAGGCGCTAGAAATTGAAACAGCGGACTCAAAAGTTTATTCAAAGTTTTCGATAAACCAACACCAATCCCAAATATCAAACCTAGTAAACTTCCTGAGACGAATCCGGTTAAAAGCCTAAAAAGACTCGCACCTGCATGTTTTAATAATGTACCATCCTTCAGAAATGCCCAATAATCAATCAGGATTTCTGAAGGACTGGCAATCAGGGTTCTTGGTAGCCACCCGTGGATGACACTCAATTCCCAAAGTACAAGTAAACAAGCAGGCACAATTAATCCAATCAAGAAATTGAAAATTTTTTCATTGGTATGCATTCCGCCTAAAATAGGTCAATTAAATCGTTTGCAGCATCTACCTTCGTTTTAACCAATCCCATACGAAAAAGGAAATCTGCTTTATTTTGAATATCGGTAATTTCCTCTGCTCCAATAGTTGGATTGAAATTATGTTTTCCCCAGGCTAGTTCCACAACACCCAACTCAATATCAAGTTCATCGGCAACTATCTTCTGTGCTTCGGTGGAGTTGTCGAAAATCCATTTTTGGCTTTCTTTAACCGCCATCACTAGATCTTTGGCCAATTCTGGATTATCTTTTTTAAATCCGCCTCTCATTGCCATAATACTTTGAATAAAAACATTACTCCCTCTTAGTACTCTTCCTGTTTTTGCGTATTCTTCCTGTTCAACAAATGGTGGCCAAATAGCCCATCCGTCGATTCTTCTTGCTACAAAAGCAGCTTTTCCATCTTGTGGATTCATATCAATAATTTCAACGTCATCGCCGGTCAAACCGGCCCCCTTTAGAATCATATTTAGTCCATAATGAGAGCTTGAACCAGAAGGAACTGCAATTTTTTTACCTTTCAAATCAGCTATTTCCTTTATGTCCGATTCAAATGGAATTACAATTTCCTGAACCAAACTAACCCCCGATGAGACTATGTTTATATCCATTCCCGCAGCCCGACCAATGATGGCTGGTGGTTCCGCTTCAAATACAATATCTAAGTTATCTGTTGCCAACGATTCGTTGATTGCGGGTAAAGTTTGAAACTCAACATAATTTACGGTTACACCGTGTTTTTTGGCAACCCCATCAAATAATCCGTTGTTCTTTGCCACAATGTATGGTGCGTAATCGATTGCCCGAGAGAAACTTCCAATGTTTACTTCTGTAATTAATTTCACTTCTTCGCTAACCTTAGACCCTTCTGGCTCGGCACCACAACCAACTAACAGAGTGGTAGATGATAAAATAAATAGTGCGATTTTAATCGTTTTTTTCATTTTTTACGTTGATAAGATATACTGAATTTACTCTATTAATATATTAGACATGATCTCCAATAAATACAAATTGAAACGAGGTTCTACCGTTGCTATTGTTTCGCCTTCTTCTGGTGCAGCGGCAACCTATCCAACGGTCTATAGAGAGGGAATAAAAAACCTAGAGGAAATTTTTGGGTTGAATGTTACCGAGTACCCAACGGCAAGAATGGATAATGATCAACTACATAAGAACCCCGCATTAAGAGCCAAAGACATAAATGATGCCTTTGCCGATGATTCTATTAATGGGATAATTACTTCAATTGGGGGGGACGATTCAGTTCGAATCCTTCCTTTTCTTGATAAAAAAATAATTCAAAGCAATCCTAAGTTTTTTTTAGGATACTCCGACGCAACCGTTCTTCACTCATACCTAAATCAACTGGGATTGGTTACTTTTCACGGGCCATCCGTAATGGCCGGGTTTGCTCAGACAAAACACCTACCAAAAGAATTTGAACAACACATTAATAATTTCCTATTCACAGACGTTGAAGCATACGATTATGTAGCATACCCCCAATATTGTGACGGATACCTAGATTGGTCGGATATAAAAACGGCCGGTAAAACGGCTCCACTTAAACCAAATGAGGGTTGGCACTGGATCAACGGTACTGGTCCGATCAAAGGAGCCTTATTTGGAGGTTGCATCGAAGCGCTTGAATTCATCAAGTCCACTGATTACTGGCCTCCTAAGCAATTCTGGAATAATAAAATCCTTTTTTTGGAAACTTCAGAAGAAAAACCATCAATCGATCAAGTAAAATACATGCTTAGAAACTACGGTACACAAGGCATATTTAATCAAATATCAGCTCTAATCTTTGGTCGCCCTATACATTATACCAACGAAGAAAAAGTAAAACTGGAGACAATTATAATGAACATCGTTGTCGATGAATTTGGTGTAAAAAATTTACCGATTATCACAAATATGGATTTTGGACATACCGATCCACAACTAATAATGCCATTAGGAATGGATTTAGCGATAGATTTCACAAAGAAGACAATTAAGATTATGAATCCTTAGGGCGTCGGTGCCCTTCTTCCGAATAGACCGACTCTTGAAGCTTCTTCCCCACACCCTATACAACAGGCCTCTGGAGTAAATTCTTCGACATGACCTAAGAACTCTCCTTTCATTTTACTTTCCATATCTTTACCGCAGGCTTCATCCCCACAATGATCAAAAATAACCAGTTTGCTGCTTTTTACTAAGGCCTCAATCTCTGACATCTGATGAGCTCTCGCAACATGATTTTCTAAATGCTGTTTGGATCGTTCTACATAATTATCGCTAATACTTTTAATTAAGGGAGGAACAGACGCTACAAACTCCGTAGGGTCCATCTCATGAGTTTGCAAAGTATCTCTTCGTGAAATAACAATTTTATCCCCTTCCTTATTAAATGTACATCTTAATGGTACCCCCTCGGTACGGTGCTTATTCAATCTTTTCATATATCTTTTCCGATAAGATGTATCAATTTTAATCCTATATCCATC
>CAZBBI010000085.1:0-4245 GCA_964490135.1 uncultured Candidatus Peribacteria bacterium | reverse complement strand
AAGCTTTAGTTAAGGCTTCATCAAATTCTTTAGGAGTAGCTCCACCTTCAATATCAGCCGACAATTTTACAGTTCGTTTGGTATCAATATGACGAATTATAGGAATGGCTTCTTTGTACTGAAAACTTGCTAGTTCATTTAGAGATATATAACCACCTTGTGGAGTTTGTATCGGTATTTGATTTAATATTTCAAGTGATTGTGGGTTTTTCCAAAGAGAATTATCATTAAAAGCAAGTCGCATCCAAACAGAAATAGTTTCATTTCCTTCGGTAATATCAAAAATAGAAACACCTTGTAGGGCAGCTCTAAGTGTTGTTTGCAATTGACCAATAGTTAGACCATATTCGATCATTTTTTCTCGATCAAAATTCCAAACAATTTGTTTATTTCTATCTCCAAAATCATTATTGATATTTCTTAGTTTTGCTCCATCTTTGAGAACAATAGTTTCCATTTCTTTCTCCATTTTTTGAGCTAATTCCTCAAGATGATCTATATCTTCACTAGATATTTCGATCTCAATTGGAGAACCTCCATTTCCTGGACCACTTGCTTCTTGATTGGCTGAAACATTAATATGTGTGGGAAGAATTTCCCTTAGACTACCTTGTGTTATAATTCCAGCTTCTTGCGACGTAATTTCACGTTCTTTTTTATTTACCATTGTTACGGTTACTCCCATGATATTTTCGGATGGATCGTTTGCGCCATTCCTGGCTACATTTGGATCATATGGAGATTTCTGTCCGACAAAAATAGTATAATTTTTTAACCAACTATCTTTTTTATCTAAGTAAGGGCTGAGAATTTTATCTATATTTTTAATTTGTGATCTTGTTTCCGAAATGGCTGTTCCCTTTGGTAGCTCTAGTTCTAATGTAAAAACTTCAGCATCATCTTGGGGGAATATTTCAACCTTAACAAAACCAATAGCCATGATAAATATCACAGAAAGGATAGATAAAAAACTAATGGCAATAACCAGTATTATATTCTTTCTATTGTGTAAAATTTTATGAATAAGATTCTCGTACCAGTTTTTCATTTTTACGACAAAGACAACTTCTTCACTGTCCTTTGGTGGGAAAAAATGGAAAAACATCACTCCCATAGCTGGAAGTAAAAAGATTGAAATAAACAGTGAAATAAGTAACATGATTGTCACAGTAATTGGAATAATGGAGATGAAATCACCAGAAACTCCAGAAATCATAAAAATCATAGGTAAGAACGCAAAAATAGTTGTGAACGTTCCCGCGATAATAGGCCACCGAAAATCAGAAATAGCTTTTATGGCAGCTTTTATCGGTTCTATCTTTTTGATACGAATATTCTCAGAGATTGCTTCAGCCATTATAATGGCGTTATCAACCAATAAACCAAGAGATAGAATTAGAGCAAAAAGAGACAAAAAGTTAAAAGTTTCTCCTAAAATATAAAGTGTTAAAATTGCCGTTAACATAGAAAGAGGAATGGAAATTAAAGCGAGTAAGGCTTCTCTCCATCCAAGAAAAATCCAAAGAATAAAGGCGATAATTAAAATTGTTTGTGCGCCAGAGCTTATCAGCGTATCTAGACTCTTTTTTATTTCGTTAGCAGAATTGAAAACAGTATCAATCTTTAGTGTTGAAGGAATCTGCTTTTCTTTTTTTAGTATTTCAATTTTTTCAAAAATTTCGTTAGAAATTTTGTTTATATTTACCTTTTTTTCGGCCTTAATAAAATCAATAGAAATTGAAGGAAGGGAACCTGTTGCAGTTCCTGCATATGTTTCTACTTCTTGTGTATCAAATTCTTTTCGTATGGTTGCAATGTCACCAAGCAAGACAGTTCCTTTTTTATTTACAATTGGTGTATTTTGAAAATCTTTAATAGATCTGATTTTCCCAACACCCCGTATGTCGACAGATTCACCAGCTACATCTATTGATCCAAAAGGAATATCAAGATTTGATTGGCTTATAGCTCTTATAACGGTATCTACAGAAAGATTATAAGTTTTAAGCTTGTATGGATTTAAATAAATATGAAACTGTTCTTCGGCAATTCCAGTAATAGATACATCTTTTACTCCAACAATTGAAGAAGTTGATTCTTCAATAGTATCAGCAAATTCTTTAAGTTCAGAAAGAGCGAAATCACCACCTAAACTTAAGGTCATAATTGGAATAGATGAAACAGAAGCTTCAGTAATAACTGGGTCATTTGGAATGTCTGCTGGTAGATCAGATTTCACCTGATCAACGAGGTCTTTTAAGTTGTCGATGTTTTTATCTAAATCAGTTCCTGTTTCAAATTCTACCATAACTACTGAGATAGAATTTTTGGACCTGGAAGTTATTTCTTTCAGGTTCTCAATATTTTTAATTTTGTTTTCTATAATATTAGTGATGCTGTTTTCTATATCGGTAGTAGAGGCACCAGGATAAAATGTTGAAACAATTCCAAACGGAACTTCAACTTCTGGATTTAATTCTCGCGGGATTGCCTGATAAGCACCTAAACCACTAAATATCATAAAAACGGCCATCAAAAGTGTTACTCGAAATCGAGTAACAAAAAATGTCCAAAACCAACTAAGTTTTTCGTGCATAATTAGTTTTTAGTTTTTACTTTTTGACCGCTATAAAATCTATTTTTGTATTTGATAACACTATCTCCAATATCTAGTCCGGATAAGATTTTTACACCATCAGCGATATCATTTTTTATTTCTACTTTTTTTCGTTCTAGCAAATTGTCTTTGTTTAGAATTAAGACTTCTTGTGTGCCATCTGGTTCAAAAGAAGTAGCAGAAAGCGGAACCATATTTGTTTCTTCATCAGAAGAAAGAAGTATTTTTACACTTTTCCCAGGAAGAATGTTAGTGTCTTTTGGGAGAATAAAATCAACACGAATTTTTTGCGTTTGTGGATCAATGGTTAGTCCTTGGATAAATTTTGAGACCTCAATTACTTCATGACCATATTCTATTTTTATAGTTTCGTTTAATTGTGTAATTTCTTCAGAAGAAAAAAATGCTACAACTTTTTTTTCTTTATCTAAATTAACTATTGAAAACAAATTTACTCCAGGAGAAACAAGTTGTCCTTCTCGAATAAATTTTTCAGTAATACGACCAGAAAAGGGAGCCCTAACAATTAAATCAGCCTTTTGGGAAGATGCCAAATCTACAGAGTTTTGCGCAGACTTAATTTGTCCTTCTGATTGAATCTTTGTAAGATCTAAACTTGCTTTAACATTTTTAATTCTATTTTTTGCTGATAAAATCTGATTTTTTTGTTGTTGATCTAAATTTTCAACTGCTTGAATTTGTGCATTTAACTGCGAAATAGTTTGATCAGCTTGAGTGTTTTTACCTTCAGTTAAACTAGCGACTTGTTGTTTTTGATTATTTGAAAAAGTACTGGTTACAACTGTACCTTGTATTAAAGTATTATAATTTTGAGCTATAATTTTTAGTTGTTTTAAAAAACTTAAATATTGATTTGCTGTAGACAAAAGAGGCTTTTCGGAAAATAAAACATCTCTATTTATAAGTGTTTCATAAGTTCTTCGGAAAGATCTAATATCATTTTGTACTTTTGTTTTTAGAATTTGGTTACTTCCTCCAATGTGATGTCGACCAATTGCGAATTGATCATCATATTTAGATGAAGCACCTACCTGTCCATCGAAGTAATTAAGAATATTTAGACCTATGGTTGAAGTAGCTGAGATTATGTTTCGGAGTCCTTCAAGCGTAGATTTTTTACTTTGGTCTAATTGTAAAAGTAGTTGTTCATATTCATTTTCGGCATTTATGAGAGTTAATTTAGTCGACGCAATTGATGATTTTGTATTATTTTCGACTGTTTCTAATGTATTTATTGCATTTTGATAATTTATATAAGTCATATCTCCTTGTACATCGAAGCTAGCTAAGGCCTGTCCTGCTTGTATAGGATCTCCCATATCTACGAAAATTTTCTTTATTTTACCATTTAGTTCTGCGGGGATGTCTATATTGGATTCACTTTGTACGGTACCTACAATAGATTTATTACCAGCTGGAGACCATACTCCAAAGGTGATTATTTCAGCCATTGGATCCTTGTCTTGGATTATGGTATCTGGTTCCTCAACGGGTTTATTTGATAATTTAAAAATAAAAAATCCACCGACAATAATACCGATAATTACCCACCAGTTTTTTTTCCAAAATTCTTTTATTTTTTTCATTTGAGACAAAAGTATATAAAT
>CAZBBI010000084.1:0-4274 GCA_964490135.1 uncultured Candidatus Peribacteria bacterium | reverse complement strand
AATGGTTATGCCTGGTGATAACGCTAAATTCAAAGTTATTCTTGGAAAAGCTATCGCCCTAAACGAAGGAACACGATTCGCAATCCGAGAAGGAGGACGAACTGTTGGAGCTGGAGTTATAACTAAGGTTCTTAAGTAGTTTACTTCTTTGTCATTCCTGACTTGTTTAGGGATTCCAAAAATATAAAAGAAACTCTCATGAAAGTGAGAGTTTCTTTTTATTTATAAATTTGTATTACATGTTTTCTCTACTCGTGCAATGTAATGAACTATTTCTACAGGTACTTTAATATCAGGAATTTCTCTTAATTTACTTAGATCGGCGGCAAGTACACAATCTGCCACAGAAAAAGTCGGTCCCATGATAAAATACTGGTCTTCAACTTTTTCAATTATGGGAGCAAGATGAGGCAAAATGTTTTTCTCGAAAAGCTCCGTGTCTTTATTTTTTATTATTTCAAAATATTTAGGAATCCCATTGACAACGGTAGAAGCCCATTGAAATATTTGTTCAATAGGTCCGATAAAACCAATTGGATAAGGATGTTGTTGTTCAATTTCTCTCAAGATATCCAAACTTTCATTTAGAATCCTTCCATCATCAAACTCTACGATAGGCAGAGTTTTGAAGTTTTTAAATTTTTCAAAAACTTTTTTATCTCCACGGTCACAAGCAATAGATTGATATTTAATATTTTTGAATCCAAAAAAAAGTCGTATTCGTCGACAGAATGGACATTGGGGGTAGTGATAAAAGATCATTTATTTTTAATAGTGTGTAAGAATACTGCAATTTTACGTCAGTATTAATTTTTTGCGAGTGTTTTTTTTGAAACGAACTATTCCAATTTTTACAAAAAATCTTTAAACTATTACATATGAATTTTAACGAACTTGATTTTGAGATAAAAACTGAGCGGCTTGTTTTGAAGCAATTAGTGAGCAGAGATGTACAGTCTATCTTTGATATTGCGACAACTTATCCTGAAATAACGCGGTTTATGTCTTGGTCTCCACCTAAGAAAATAGAAGAAACAAAAGGTTTCTTCAAGGAAACAGAAAAAAAGATTAAAGCAGGGAAACTGGTTCGTTGGGGGGTTTTTTTTGAAGATGAATTTATTGGGATGATTTCGATTGAAGGGATTGTACGTAAAGAATTGAAAGTGCGACTTGATCGAGGAGAACTTGGATATTGGCTTTCACCGAAGTTTGAGGGGAATGGGTACATGACCGAAGCAGCAAAAGCTGTTACTGATTTTAGTTTTAATAATTTAGATCTTCACAAGATAATAGTGATGCATGTTTATGAAAATGATAAATCAAAGAGAGTAATTGAGAAATCAGGATTTCGTCATATTGGGACCCAAAAATCACATGTTTTTATAGAAAAAAAATGGTGGGATGTGGAAATTTATGAGTTATTGAATAACTATTGATAATAAAAAAACTCATATTGATAATATGAGTCTTGTGGTGGCTGGAAGCGGATTTGAACCGCCGACCTCCGGGTTATGAATCCGACGCTCTCACCAACTGAGCTACCCAGCCTCGTCGCTATTGTCTACAGATTTACAAAAATTTCAAGAGAATTTTTGTTTCAATCTTCCGAAATAGCTTCTCCCCCCAAAAAAGCCACTAACTTTGTACATCATCAGCTTTTTCGTGGACCCCATAGTTTTTGTCTTCATCTTTTAGAAAATTTCAAGATTATTTGCGAACAAATCTTTTTTAAGCATAATCGTATTAATGTTAACCAGTTATTCAGCGAGTTACAAAACATGGATATTTGCTAAAAATGGTCCAATTGAAAATATGCCAGTTGGACGGTTATTGGATTTTGTAATTAATCCTGAAACAGGTATCTTTGAAGGAATCTGGATAAAAACAGGGAAAATTACAGGAATTTTATCACCAAAGGATGTTTTGAGTTGGAATGATGAGGGAATTTTTATTTCTCAGGAAAATGAAATATCTTTGCCAGATAAATTTCCTAAAATTAAAAAAGTTTTAGAAAAAGAGGTGCCGATATTAGGAAATTCTGTTTTTGTTGAGAAAAAAAAGCAATTAGTTGGGAAGGTGTCAGATTTTTCCTTCGATACAATTTCACCTAGGATTCTTAGCCTTCATATTAATTCTGGGTTTTGGTTGTTTGGGAAACAAAGGATTATTGGGAAAAAACAAATTAAAAAAATTAAGGAAGAAGGAATTTTTATTACAGAACCAAGTATTAAAATTAAAGAAGGGGGACGTGTGAAATCGTCAGTTAATAAAAAATTAAAATCAAGCTTAGATATTGTTGAAAAATCTATTAAAAAGTAATAGGATAGAAACAAATAACCTAAAAACATATGACCTCTTTTAATCATTTTCTTCGTGAAAAAGGTGTTTCCAATGAAGTTCGTTCACTTCTTTATCATATTGCACGAAGTATTAAGTACATAAATTTTACGATTCGAGCGGGGAATACAGGAAAATGTGGTTCAGAGAATAGTTTTGGAGAGTCTCAAGTAGCTATGGATGTCTTGGCAGATGATATTATTGCAGAGGAACTGAAGCGGTCAGAACTGGCTAGATTAGTAGTTTCTGAAGAACGAGAAAATGTATTGGAATTTGATGCACCACGAGGAGATTTTTTGGTAGCTTATGATCCATTAGATGGATCATCTTTAGTCAATGTTAATTGTTCAATTGGTTCTATTTTTGGAATTTGGGATAACGCTAAAGACATTTTGGGGAGTAAGGTTGATGAAAATTTTGTTGCGTCTTGTTATGCAGTTTATGGTCCACGAATTACTTTTGTGATTGCGATCAAAGACAAAGGTGTTCACGAGTTTGAACTTAATGATGTAGGGGAATTTATCCTTGTTGAGGAGGGATTGAAACTTGAAACAGATTCTAAATATTTTGCACCTGGGAATTTAAGATGTTGTTCAGAAGATCCTAAATTCAAATCATGGGTAGATGACTGTATTATGAGTGGCAAAACTTTGAGGTATTCAGGTGGAATGGTACCAGATCTCAACCATATTTTACTCAAAGGTAACGGAATTTTTGCTTATCCGAGACATTCTGAATATCCGGAAGGGAAGTTGCGGCTTTTATTCGAATGTGCTCCTTTTGCTTTTGTCTTTCGCGAAGCAGGTGGAATTGCTCTCAATCAAGACGGAGAAGATATTTTGGACACGATTGTGAAAGATTATCACCAAACAAGTCCTATTTTTATTGGCTCAGAAGATGCTGTAAAAAAAGCAGTGAAGATGATTGGCTGAAATTACTTCACAAAATACTCATTCCCCAAACTGTACATCGGGTTAAGTCCGCGTTCACGATTATTCCAAACAAAACGGTTAAGTAAATCGTAAGATGGTGGTTGGTAGTCTAAGGTTGCCCATTCATTATGGATGCGTTGGAGGTTTTTTGGGGTGGTGAAAGTAGCATAAGTTTCGGGATTTTTTTCATAAAATTTCTTCACAATTTCGTTCCATTCATCTCCGATTGAGGACACTGCTACACTCCATTGGTTCAAGTTTTTTCCATCGGTATTTCCTCCCCACATAAGGAAGGTATGATTTGGTGAGTATCCTATCACTAAGTCGTCGACGGGATAAAGATTCCCATTTATTCGTTTCGAGGAAGTTCCTGTTTTTGCTGCAATATTAAAATTTGGAATAGTAAGGTTCTCTCTCCATTTGTAGGCCTTGGGGCGAGCCTTTTCATTGGATAGGATATCATTTATGAAAAAACGATTTATTTCAGGAACAGTTGCTAGGATTTTATCATCACAAAAATCTCCAAGATCTTTTCCGCGAAAAGTTTTAACTGACAAGATCGGGCAAAGATCACGCCTTTCTCCAGTTGCTAAGGTAGCGTAAGCGTTTGCCATTTTGTTAAGTTCAATAGGAGCTGTCCCCAGGCTGATCGTCCAACCAAAGGTGTGATCATTAAATCTTTTATTTATTTCAAACCCAAAAGTCTCATCGATGTACTTTTTAACAACTTTTTCACCACCAGCTAGAAGTACAGTTTTTGCGGCGGGAATATTTCGTGATTTAGCCAGAGCATCGGTCATACGAATACCACCGAGATAATGTCCATCTGAATTCCTCAAAGTGTGATTGTCTCCACGAAAGGAAACAGTCGAATCATAAAAAATAGTCGGGGGTTGGTATCCTTTTTTAATTGCGGCCGAATAGATAAATGGTTTCATTGCTGATCCGACTTGTCTTGCGGATTTGAGCATGTCAATTTGTCCAGAAATCTTTTTGTCCCAAAAA
>CAZBBI010000083.1:0-4299 GCA_964490135.1 uncultured Candidatus Peribacteria bacterium | reverse complement strand
TACGGTTTTTGCATAAAACTATAAATCACCTACACTCCGCCCATGCAAGAAAAAACAGCCTTCTTAGGAACGCAAAATATTAAAAAATTGCTCTTCCGAATGTCCGCACCAGCAATGGTCGGAATGCTTGTAATGGCTTTGTACAACGTTGTTGACACAATATTTATCGGACAAGCTGTTGGAACTCTGGGAATTGCCGGAGTAACGATTTCATTTCCTCTTCAGATTTCATTTTTTGCCCTGGCTCTCACTATTGGAATTGGAGCTTCGTCTGAAATATCGCGCTCTCTTGGAGCAGGCAATAAGGAATCAGCAGAGAAAGTCTTAGGGACCGCGACATGGTTAGTGCTTGTTGGGAGTGCACTTATTGTGTTGATTGGATTATTATTTTTGAAACCCATCTTGCTTGCATCTGGATCAAATGCCGAAGTACTACCATTTGCCATGGATTATATGCGTGTGATTTTGTATGGGGCTCCTTTCTTAATTGCGACGGTTGTTGGGAATAATCTTGCGCGTGCAGAGGGGAATGCATCGTTGGCAATGAAAGTCATGATCCTTGGAGCCTTGATAAATGTCGTTTTGGATTATGTATTTTTATTTCCCCTTAATCTTGGGATATCTGGTGCCGCATGGGCAACATCAATTTCAAATGTAGTTTCATTTCTTTGGTTGGCGCCTTATTTTCTCAAAAAAAAGAGTGCGGTTCCTCTTCTTTGGAAATACATTTGTTGGCACACAGAGAGTGTTCGAAAAATAATGGTTGTAGGAGCGGCTTCATTTATGAGAGAAGCTTCTTTTGTTCTTGAAACATTAGTGTTGAATCACATTTTAATATCTTTAGGAGGAAGTGTAGCTGTTGCAGCAATCGGTATTCTTATGCGTTTATCCATGGTAGCCCTGATGCCTATTTTTGGTGTGGTACAGGGATTACAACCCATTGCGGGATATAACTTTGGGGCAAAGAATTTCCAGCGAGTACGAGAGGTTTTTTTGACAGCTACTCAATGGGGTACGGTAATTTCGGTTTCTGCTTTTGTGGCACTCTATTTTTTCCCAAACTTTTGGGTGCGAATATTTGTTTCCAGTGAGGAAACAGAATTGATATCAGTGACAGTTCAAGGGCTAAGATTTATGGCTATAGGATTTGGTGTTATAGGATTTCAATCCGTTACTGGGGGATTGTATCAAGCTCTTGGATTTGGAAAACAATCATTGGTGCTGTCTCTTTTGAGACAGGTCATTTTTTTCATACCAGCAATACTGCTTCTTTCTTATTTTTTTGGAATTATGGGGGTGTGGTGGTCATTCCCAATTGCGGATATTTCAGCAGCAATTGTCACAGCCGTAATGTTGTGGAAAGATAGAATCCGTCTTGGGTTACAAACTACAGTTTAGAAAAAAGTTCTAAACCCTAGAAAACAAAAGGTGGCAGAAGCCTTTTAACTTACAAGTTACCATTTCCAAAAATACCATTTTTTGACGTGCATTATTTTCCTAAGAGGTGTTTTCATCACAATCAATAAAAGACCAATGGAAAAAAGACACCAAACAGCTGGCCATTCATTTAAATTATCCGTAAGGGAATAAGCTAACAGTGGACCAATTAAAATGTGATAGAACGTCATTCTCCATGATCCATATAGAACAGGCAAAATAAAGGCTGGTATAGTGTAACCTAAGAAATAAAGATAATTTATTCCATTAATTGGAACATTCCATGCAATATGCCAGCTTCCCGTCACAGAACAAAGATTCTTAGCACACATTGGGGTCGATCCCTTTGCACAACTCGTTGCCCACTCAAATGGATAGACTTTTATAAGCATTAAGATTGTTCCCACAAAACAAATACCATAAACAAAATATGATATTTTGTTTCTTATTTTTTTGGGTATAAAATACATGGATACCATGTTTATAAAAAAGGGCTGAAACGCGATATGCAAATAACCAAGCAATGTCAAAATTTGATTTACTGGTAACTGACAAGAATCAATAACAGTATAAGTACCAGCTTGTAATAACTCCATTAAGGAAAAAAAACCTAACGGAATCCAAAGTTGTTTATCTTCTTTCTTGACGATAAGATACGTAGTACTTGCCAGTCCCGCTGTTGCTAAAATTGCCGATGCTTCTCCACTCCAACACATATTTTTGAGATTAATTGATATATAATATACTACTATATCCTATAGTAGTGAGGTAAAAAAAACTTATTTTCTTGTTTCCAGATACTCCAGCGTGAATTCTTCCAACCAGTCGATAAGAGTGTCATTGATTTTATAAAACTGCTTTACAATCCCCTTTCCAACAAAAGGAATTGTTGAAAATTCTTTTGAAAAACATTCATATTTTTTCTTTTTTTCTAGTAATACGTTTTTAAAATCATGTAATTTTTTGACCGCATCTTCTTTGCTTAAAAAATCAAGATTGATAATAAAAGAGTTAAAATCAAAATGTATATCAAAATCTTGACGAGCATACTTAGTGACCAAATCATTTAAGTTATCTTCTCCTTTTTTCGTAATAGAATAAACCGTTTTTTCTGGCATATTTTCGGTCTGAGTGCTCTTTGACCGAAGAAGACCTTTTTGCTTCAACTTGATTAGATTCTTATAAACGGCGGGATCGCTGATTTTTATCATTTGATTCAGCTGATTTTCATCAATAAATTTTGCTAAATCATAAGCACTAATTGGCTTTTTTTTCACAAGGCCCAAAAGAAACAAGTTGATTGATGACATGCAAAATATAACATTAAAAAAACCGTACACTACTATACTGTATATCTCTCAAATTCTTAAGTCAAATTATATTTGAATTTCCTTTGTTCTTAAATCGATTGCAAATACAATTTCTCAACAGCCTCTCGTGCCCAAGGGGTTTTTCTCAAAAACTTGAGACTAGATTTGATTGATGGATCAGAATTAAAACAACGAATATTAACTTTCAATCCCAACGAATCCCAGCCATACTTGTCTACTAGGTATTCCAAAATATTCACCAGTTTAATCCCATGTAAAGGATTCTTTGGTTGTTCGTTTTTTGTTTCCATTATCTTATTAAATAATAAATTCTTTTATATAATCATCATGCCCCAATTTTCACAGTTTTGTAATTAAGATTAGTATTAATTTTTTCTTTTTCTATTACAATAAATTCATCACTAATTTTCATCATTATGAATTTTCTCAAAAAAATCAATATCGAGAATTTACAAAAAGTATTAATTGAAACATTCGTACGGTTTCCATTGTCTTTTTTAATATCAACCGCAGTACTAGTTCTATTTGTTACACGAATTGCTCTTGAAGATTTACCACAAAACATAGAAAATATTTTTGATAAAAGTCTCTTTACTCTAGTTTTAACTTTTTTCTTTTCTATTGGAATTTATCTGTTTGGTGAATCAAAAAAATTAGAAAAATTAAAACAATGGAGCTACCAGCTTATTTCTGTTGTCTTTGGAATATCTTTTTATAGTTTTTTCGAGGAAAATCTTTTTGAAAACTTTTCCGCCGAAACAGCCGTATACATTGCTATAACTTTCGTAGGGATTTTATCCTTTGTGTTTATTGCACCCTTTATTCTCAAAATATTAAAAAAAGAAGTGTTACAAAAAGAATTTTATATCTGCAGTTATCACCTGATCATTAAAACCCTCATGTCTATGATTGTGGGACTTGCTTCTATGATTTTGGGATTTATTGGACTTTGGGCGATTTTTGAACTTTTTGAGCTTAAATTCTTAGACGAGGAAAATATTTATAGTTACTGGGCATCTTTTACGCTTAGTTTTTTTGCACCAGTTTTCTTTTTGGCAAATATTCCAAATATAAAAATCAATATTAAGGAACGAATAGAAGATAATAAATTTTATGCTTTTCTAATTAAATATGTAGGGCTTCCCGCGATTACTCTTTATTTTGTAATCTTGTATGCTTATACAATTAAAGTTTTATTTAATTTCTCAGACTGGCCTCAAGGAAAAATTACATGGATGGTTATTGGATTCTCATTCTTTGGTTATCTTATATATTTTGCTACTTATATTTTTAAAGAAAAATTCAAACCTGCTGAAATTTTTAGAAAAATCTTCACCCCAGCCGTACTCCCCCAGATAGCAATGCTTTTTTATGCCATATTTTTGAGAATAAATCAGTACGATTTTACGATTAATCGATATTTAGTCGTTGTCTTTGGAATCTGGCTTTTAGGTCTTTCCTTGTATTACGTTATTTCTAAAAGAAAATTTTTAGGAGTGATTTTTTATTCATTATTATTTACAACGATTTT
>CAZBBI010000082.1:0-4416 GCA_964490135.1 uncultured Candidatus Peribacteria bacterium | reverse complement strand
AAGATGGGAGTTTCTATGTAGGTCCAAAAACTTCTGCCAAATCTTTTCGTAAAACTATCGCGTTTTGCCAAAAGGTTTTTCGGGTGAGAGACTGCAGGCTCCAATTAGTAGTAGATAATAAAGAATTAACAATACTAAAAAACCCAGAAACGAGAAAAATTCCGTGTATGGACTATCATATCAAAAAATGTAGTGGTCCGTGTAGTGGAGAAATTTCAATAGAAGATTATCAGAAAGATGTTAGTGCTATGAAAAAATTTCTTCGAGGAGACACAAAAGGTGTTTTGGTTGGTCTTCGAGAAAAAATGATGAATTTTGCCAAAGATCAAAACTTTGAAGCCGCTGGAAAAATTCGAGATTTAATTAGTTCAATAGAAACTTCTACAGAGAAGCAAGTTGTGCAGCTTGATAGTAGTTTTGAAGCAGATTTTATTCATTTTTATCGTCAAAATAAATTAGCTTATTTTGTGCGTGTTTTATTCCGGAATGGGAAATTTTTGGATCAAAATATTGTTAAATTCTCATCACCAGCAATAGCGACTGATGAGGAAATGTTAGAAAAATTCTTGATTCAGTTTTATGAAAAAGTAGATGTGGTTCCAAAAAATATTTATATACCACTTGAGATTGAAAATAAAAACGGAGTTTTGAAATTTTTTGGAGCAGAAGATGCGAATATTCAAATAAAAATTCCACAAAAAGGAGACAAGAAAAAAATTCTTGATATAGCGTTTAAAAATGCCAGGAATGAAGCGAAGAAAGCCGAAATAGCTACGATGAGTCAAGCGGAAAATTTTGCGAAAGCGTTACCAAATCTAGCTAAAATCTTGGATCTAAAAAATCCACCAAAACGCATAGAATGCTATGATGTTTCTCATTTTTCTGGAGGATTTCCTGTGGCTAGTCAGGTAGTGTTCGTAGATGGAAAACCAAAAAAATCAGAATATAGGCGATATCACATAAAATCACTTGAAAAAGGAAAAGTAGATGATTTCGCGGCGATGGAAGAGGTTTTGGGAAGAAGGTTTGCTTTTGATAAATCCCCTAAATTACCCTTATCAGATGGACTTGATGGAGATGTGGACAAGGAATCTAAAAAGAAGACGAAGAAGAAAAAAGAAACCGACAAATTTACTAAAAATCTCCCAGATCTTGTCGTTATAGATGGAGGGAAAGGCCAATTAAGTTCGGTGATGAAGGTTTTTAAGAAACTAAAAATTAAAAAATTCGATTCCAAGACTCAAATTATTTCTCTAGCAAAACGTGAAGAGCAAATTTTTCGTCCTGAAGTTAAAGAACCCATGGAACTTGATTGGGATGAGCCCGCTTTGAAATTATTGCAACGTTTACGTGACGAAGCACATCGGTTTGCGATTTCATTTAATCGTTCGTTGCGACAAAAAAATGCCACAAAATCAGTCTTAGACGAAATATCAGGAATAGGTGGGGTGACGAAGAAAAAATTGATGGCTCGATTTGAATCTGTTTCTGGCATTGCGAAAGCTAGTGATGAAGAACTATTGGAAGTGTTGAATGAAAAACAATTGATAAGTTTGAGGAAGTTTTTATAAAAACTTTTACAGTGCCAACAAATACCTTGTATGCCGTCGTTCTCTTGTTTTTGGAATGGTGTGAGTTATAGAAAATTTTCTATAACTCATTTTAAAAAGTTTCTAGGAATTGCTAAGCAAGTGAGGCAGGGTGGTTGACAAATCAGGAGAAGTCCTTATGGTTAAGTTGTGTTGAATATCTAAAAAAAACAACAATGGCAAAATTAGATAAAGAAGGTTTTAAGGTTCCTATCGGACAGCCTGGTATGTCAGTTCTTCTTTCGTTGGAACTATTTCATCTATCTGATCTAACCGAGGTAACTGAAGAAGAAGCAATGGGAATAATAACTAAGGCAAAGGAAAATGGAAAAAAGGAGGCAATGAGAATTATAAAAAAAATTGCTTCTGATCAGAAAGATAAGTTGATTTAACTTTATATAGATAAAAAATCTCTGAAAAAATTCAGAGATTTTTTTAATGAAAAATAAATTATGTATTTATTTTATGCCTTTCCAAGAGTGTCTTCTCCTTTTTCCCAATTCACCGGGCAAAGATCTCCACTTTGGAAAGCTTTTAGTGTTCGAAGAAGTTCTTGTGGATTTCGTCCTACGGGCAAGTTATTTATTGTTATTGACTGTAAAACTCCGTCTGGGTCGATAATAAATGCGCCTCGGTAATGCATACCATCATCGTGTAGACATCCGTAATCAAATCCTACCTCCTTGGTAAGATCGGCTATGATTGGAAACTTGATATCAGCTAATCGCTTGTCAGCTTTAAGCCAAGCTTGATGAGAAAAAGCACTATCAATTGATCCTGCAATAATTTGGCAATTGTTTTCAGCAAACTCGTCTTGCATTTTTGCTAGCTGAATTAATTCGGTAGGACAAACAAAAGTAAAATCTAGTGGGTAGAAAAATAAAAGCACCCATTTTCCTTTGTGGTCAGCGAGTGAAACAGAGGCATCAACGTTATCCTTAACAGGATCATAAGCGGGTGCATCGAAAGATGGAGCTGGTTTCCCTATTTGAAGAACATTTAGGTCTTCTGAGTTACAACATAAGTCATTCATAGTTTATTGTGGTTAAAAAAAATAATAATGTATGATAAGTAATCAATTTTTTAATTACTCATTAATCACTACTAATTTATAATTGGTTGTCTGCGTAATTGTTCATATCGAGAAACTTTAGGTTTATTCTTAACAAAAAAATTTATAGAAATGCTATCAAGTTCGTATTTGCTGATGTCTTTTGGGATATGAACTTCACCAACTTCCTGAGTATCAAGGTCTGTTATTTCGTTGGTGGTAAGATTTATAATATGATGATGGGGGTCCATATCAGCATCGTATCGAGCAATCCCATTTTTCATTTCAATAGATCTTATTAGTTTTAGATCGGCAAACTTTTTTAAATTTTTATAAATAGTGGCAAAGGAAATAGAAGGAAAATAAGTTTGCATACGTGTATAAATATCATGAGCACTTGGATGGTTTTTTGTGGAAGATAAGAATTGAAAAATGCCAAGTTTTTGTGGAGTTATGGGTAAATTCTTCGACTTCATAACTTCTCTAAAATTATGGATTCTATCGTGAATAATTTCTCTTGTTATTGTTTTCATCTTTTGTTGATAATTGTTATTCATGGATAATTGTTATCCATCGTGCGACCTAAGTCAATAAAAAAGCGACTTTTCTTTTCTAGCACTAAAAAAGGTTTGACAGCATCTTTTAGCATTCATAGACTCGCTCTGATTTGTAATTTTAATTTTTAACCCTATTACAAAATGGCAGATGATAAAAAATTCGAGAGAACCAAACCACATGTTAATGTTGGTACAATTGGTCACGTTGATCACGGTAAAACTACTTTGACAGCAGCAATTACTTTCACTTTAGCTAATCGACTTGGAGATCTTCCAGCGAACAAAGAAAAAGCTTTTGATGAAATTGATAACGCACCAGAGGAGAAAGCACGAGGTATAACTATTGCTACTTCTCACCAAGAGTACGAAACAGAAGCACGACACTACGCACACGTTGACTGTCCTGGACATGCCGACTATGTGAAGAACATGATTACTGGAGCTGCTCAAATGGACGGAGCAATTCTAGTATGTGCAGCTACTGACGGGCCAATGCCACAAACTAAGGAGCACATCTTACTAGCTAAACAAGTTGGAGTAGACAACATTGTTGTTTTCTTAAACAAGTGTGACATGGTTGATGATGAAGAAATGATCGATCTAGTTGAAATGGAACTACGAGAAGAACTTTCTAAGCGTGATTACGACGGAGACAACGCAAGTATTATCCGAGGTTCAGCGCTTAAAGCACTTGAAGATCCAGCAGGAGAATGGGGAGACAAAATTATGGACCTTATGGCTGCTCTTGATAAAGATATTCCAGAACCAAAACGAGAAACTGATCGAGATTTCTTGATGCCAGTTGAAGATGTATTCTCTATTAAAGGACGAGGTACAGTAGCTACAGGACGTATCGAAGGTGGAATCATTAAAGTTGGTGAAACTATTGAGATTGTTGGACTTAAAGAAACAGGTTCTACTACAGTTACTGGAGTTGAGATGTTCAAAAAACTTCTTGATGAAGGACAAGCTGGTGATAATGTTGGACTTCTTCTACGAGGAGTTGAACGAGAAAATATCGAACGAGGACAAGTTTTGGCTAAGCCTGGAACTATTACGCCTCATACTGAAGCAGAAGCTGAAGTGTATATTCTTACAAAAGAAGAAGGAGGACGACACACGCCTTTCTTTAAAGGATACAAACCTCAATTCTTTATCCGAACTACGGATGTTACTGGAGAAGTTATTCTTCCAGACGGAGTTGAAATGGTTATGCCTG
>CAZBBI010000081.1:0-4530 GCA_964490135.1 uncultured Candidatus Peribacteria bacterium | reverse complement strand
GATTCAATACGGACAATCAGCCTTTGAGGGAGCTTGTGCTATGAGAAATGATCAAGGACAAGTTTTTGGGTTTCGTTTGGATCAGAATTCAACACGATTTGATAAAAGTATTCGTTCATTAGATTTACCAAGAATTGATATTCAAGCTATGAAACAGGTAATTGAAGATGTAATTTCTTATAACGCAGACTATGTTCCACAGGATGGTAAATTGTATATTCGTCCTTCTGTTTCAGGTTTAAACGGTGGACTAGGAATAATTGTTCCAGAAACTTCAATTATAACTATTGAAATAGCTGCTTTTGGAAATTATTTACCAGAATCTATTGCAGTTGAAGGGCTTAAATATGTACATAGGCCGCCTTCTGGAGCGAATAAAATAGCACCAAATTATGGAGCTAGTTTTAAAATTAAACATGGAGTAAAGGATCGTGGATATAATGATTATCTTTCTTTTGACGAAGAAGGAAATGTTGAAGAAGTTTCAACTTGTGCAGTTGGGTTTATTGATGAAGTAGGGGATTTTATTATTCCTCCAGTTCAGGATGAAATAGATAATAAAGATCGACATATTTTGCCGTCTATTACTAGGAAATCAACGATTGAAATTCTTAAAACATTTGGTAAAAATGTGATTATTAGAGATGTTTCGTTTGATGAGGTGAAAAAAATGAAAGGGATGTTTACAATGGGAAATGCCGTGGGAGTACTTCATGTTTCTAAGCTTTGCATGAGAAAAACAGCAGATGACCAAGGAGAAATTATTGATATGAATGATGAAGTTATTCGTGATAAAATATTTGATATTCGTGATAAAATTTACAAATCAAGGGTAGGAGAATTGGAAGGATTTGAGCATTGGGCAAAGAAAATATGAATAAACAAGATATAAAACAAAGAATTGAGAAATTGAGAGAAAAGCTTTGGGAATCAAATAAAGCTTACTTCAATGAAAATAAGGAAATTGTGCCAGAATCCGTAAGAGACCAGTTGAAAAAGGATTTAATAGCTCTTGAAACAGAATATCCAGAATTTTGTGATGAGAATTCGCCTACTCAAAAAGTAGGAGTGCCATTGTCTGGGAAATTACCAAAAATAAAACACAAAAGTCGGCGTTATTCTCTTGGGGACGCATTTAATGCTGAAGAATTACGTGAATTTGACGTGAGGGTAAAGCGTTTTTTTAAGGTAGATAATGTGGAATATAGC
The DNA here is from genome assembly GCA_964490135.1 of uncultured Candidatus Peribacteria bacterium. Classification (GTDB taxonomy): domain Bacteria; phylum Patescibacteriota; class Gracilibacteria; order UBA4473; family UBA4473; genus JALWQU01. The sequence goes on along the minus strand of CAZBBI010000081.1, from coordinate 3,321 downwards.
TGTGAATTAAAGATAGATGGTTTAAATATAACACTTTGGTACAAGAAAGGAGTACTGATAAAAGCTATAACTCGAGGTGATGGTATATGGGGAGAAGATGTTACTCATAGCATTCGAACTTGTAAGAATTTACCTTTAAAATTAAAGGATCCTATTGATTTAGAAGTCTCAGGAGAAGTTTTTATTGCGAAGGATGACTTTGGGGATTTATGTGAAAAATTTCCCGATGAAAATTTTGCTAATGCTAGGAACTTAGCAGCGGGATCGGTAAGACAACTGGATCCAAAAGTTGCCGATAGTAGGAATTTAAGGATATTTCTGTATGAAATGGGAGGAAAGGGGGCGCTAGAGGGGGTATCGATAAAAAATCAAAAAGAATTTTTTGATTTTTGTGATGAACAAAATCTTCCACATGAAAATGAGTTTAAGGTGTTTTCTGACATAGAATCTGTGATCAAATTTTGTGAACAATGGACGAAGCAAGCTCGTGACGATGTTTTTTATGATATAGACGGTATAGTTATCAAAATTCATAATTTTTCTCTTAGATCACGCATGGGGTATACGGCAAAAACTGCGAAATATGCGATTGCTTACAAGTTTCCAGCGGAAGAAAAGTATACAAAATTATTAGATATTCATTATCAAGTTGGACGAACTGGAGCTATTACACCTGTTGCAATTTTGGAACCAGTTTCTTTAGCCGGGTCTACTGTCGGACGAGCAACATTACATAATCCATCTGAAATAAAGGAAAAGGGGATTATGATTGGCGACCAGGTAATCGTTAGGAAGGCAGGAGATATTATACCAGAAGTATTATCACCACTTATAGATCTTCGTGAGGGAACAGAGAAGGTGATAAAATTCCCAAAACAATGTCCAGAATGTAATTTTGAATTAGATTTTTCAGAGACAGTTATTCGTTGTCATAATGAAGAATGTAGCGGAAAGCATCGTCAAAGTTTATTTTATTTTGCAGATATCTTAAATATTGATGGACTAGGGAAGAAAACAATTGAGTCTATGTTAGAGTTAGAATTAGTTCATACTCCTGCAGATTTTTGGAAATTAAAAGAACTTGATTTGGCTCTCTTGCCAGGATTTAAATATAAAAAAATCCAAAACTTAATAAGTTCGTTAGAAAAAAGAAAAGAATTAGAACTTTGGGAAATTTTTGCTGGTCTTGGAATCAGGTTAGTTGGAAAAGAAAATTCAAAATTTTTTATGCACTATTTTAGAGATAATTTTGGGGAAATCTCCTTGAAAACTTTTATAAACATAATTAAAGAGTCTGATGTTTTAGAATTGCAAGAATCTTTTAATAACATTGATGGAATAGGAGATAAGGTCGCTAAAAGTTTTGCACAATTCTTGCACAAAAGTAGAACAATAAATTTGTTCGAAGACTTTTTAAGGATTGATATTCAATTATATTGGTCTGAGCTGAAAATTGGTGGAAAATTTGAAGGAATTAAGTTTTTAATAACGGGAAGTTTTGAGAATTTTTCACGAGATGAATTAAAGAAAAAAATAACTGACGGAGGTGGAAAAATTATTTCGGCGGTATCAAAGAATTTGAATATTTTAATAGTTGGAAAAAATCCTGGCTCAAAGTTAAAAAAAGCTGAGGAAATCGGAGGCATTGAAATTTGGGATATTGAAAAGATAATTGAAGAATTTGAATTAGAGGATAATGAAATTAATATGCAGAAATCTATGTTTTAGTTTTTTTGTCAATCAGAAAGAATTGATGACTGTTAGTTCTGTTTTAGAATTGAAAAGCTTTATTTATATTTTAAACCAAATCAAAGATGAATTCACTAAACAAAGCTCAAGTTATTGGAAATCTTACGAGGGATCCAGAACTAAAACAAACAGCTAATGGGCAATCAGTATGTACCCTAGGGCTTGCCACAAACAGATATTGGAGTGATAGTTCTGGACAAAAAAAAGAAGATGTAGAATTTCATAATATTGTATGTTGGGGGAAATTAGCAGAGATTTGTGCTGAATATTTGAAAAAAGGTGCAAAAGTATTTTTTGAAGGACGATTGCAAACTCGGAATTGGGAAGATGATGCCGGAATAAAACATTACAGAACAGAAATTGTAGCAAATGATATGATCATGCTTTCGCCAAAAGGATCAGCTAGTAGTGATGGTGGAAATAATTACGAAAAACCTGCAGATAAGGTGAATCCCACTGAAAGTGGGAGAGAGGATGCCCTGGGGCAAAAACCTAAAAAAGAAGATGTTGTAGATATCGATACAGAAGATTTACCCTTTTAAATTACTTGTAACATGGAACAAACACTTATAATTATAAAACCAGATGCGGTTCAGCGTGGAATAGTTGGAGAAATACTTACACGATTTGAGAAAAAAGGATTCAAAATAATTGGCTTAAAAATGATTAGGTTGCGTGAAGCTATTTTGCGTGAACATTATGCTCATGTTGCAGATGAGCCATTTTTTGAAGAATTATCTAAATTTATGGGATCTTCTCCAGTATTAGTTATTTGCTTGGAAGGACTTAATGCTATAAATGTTGTTCGTATGGTTGCTGGTACAAAAAGTGATCAATTGGGAACAATTAGAGGTGATTTTGCAGCCTCTTCTCAGCGAAATTTAATTCATAGCTCTGATTCTACAGATACGGCCAAACGAGAAATTAAAAGATTCTTTACAAAAGAAGAGTTGTTTGATTATGATAAAGATGAGTGGAAACATATTTATGCTCAAAGTGACGGAATTAATGATTAATCATCTATGAGTAATTTTAATAAAAGTTTAAATATCTATATTAAGGGATTCCTACCTACCATTTCTATCTTTTTGTTTGGAGGCGGAGTTTTTGCAGAGTTTGTTGACTTGGAGCCAACACATCCAAATTTTCATGCGATAAATTATTTGAAAACAAGTAATGTTGTAGAGGGTTATGAACAAGAAGGTGAACGATATTTTTATCCTTCTAAGGTTATAAATAGAGCAGAATCATTAAAAGTTTTGATGCTTGCTGCGAATCTTGAAATATTGGAAAATGATCCACAATATTTTCCTGATGTTCCTTTTTCTGACTGGTTCTCTCCTTATGTAAATACTGCTACTGAGAAAAAAATAATTAAAGGATTTAAAGATGGAAATTTTTATCCAGAAGCACAAGTTACTCAAGCAGAATTTTTGAAAATGGTTATTAATAGTTTTGAAATTCCATCCTTAACAAAGGAAGAAGATGATAAATGGTTTGATGCTTACATGAGATTGGGGAAGAAATTTAGACTAATTTCAGAAGAGTCTCCTCATGAAGCCTTATCAAGAG
>CAZBBI010000080.1:0-4637 GCA_964490135.1 uncultured Candidatus Peribacteria bacterium | reverse complement strand
CATAAAGATAAAAGTCTTTCCGATCTTCTTTTGGCATATCTGCTCGTGCCATGGCGGCTTGATTAATTTTCGAAACCATAATTAGTCCCAATAATTGAGCATTAATACCACCAATCTGTCCTTTTGATAAGTTAACCAAAACAGCTTTACCAGTGTCCATCGCTTCACGAAGATTAAAGGAAGATTTGGTCTGTCCAATAATATTACGCATTGTGGTATTGGTCACAAACGGTCCAAATTTTGAAGTAAAATACGGAATCATTTCTTGTTTTTCTCGTTCTCCAGTATTGGCCATTTCATTTTCCCAAAAAGCTCGAACCACTGGATTTTTTAGTTTTGACACTTTGTACCGCTGAAAATCATCATCAATAAAAAGTCGTGGAATATCAATTAACGTCGCTCCTTCCTCTTCATCTGCCATAAGAGTCAAACACCCATTCCGGAAATAGTGTTGAATCCTCGGACCAAAAATCTCGTTACCAAAAAGTTTGATAAATATTTCCATAGCATCAAGAGAAGCTCTGTCTTTTTCTTCTTCTGTTTTCGCTTCAAGGATATTAAGCCCCATCGGTCGTTCTCGATCACCAGGATTAAAGACAATAATATCTTTGGCTCGCTCTTTTGGTACTCGTGACAATACGTCTTCTATCAAGTCTCCATGCGGATCAATTACACAAACTCCTTCTCCATTAGCAATATCTTGCCCGGCCATATATTCTAAAAGCACCGATTTACCTGAACCAGATTTCCCAATTACATAAAAATGTCGAGTACGATCTTCTCTCATAATTCTTACTTCCTTAGACATTCCCCTGTAAACAGAATTCCCAAGTACTATACCTTCTTCTGGTAAATTAATTGGAGGTGGTAAAACCTTATAGTCTAGCCATTTAATTGTTGGTATTTTATTATATCTCGCATCTGGAAAGTGAAAAATTGTGGCTAATTCTTCTGAACACAAAATTGAGTTCTTTTCCCAAAGATCACCCATTCTATATTTAAAATTATGTCGCATAAGTGGAGAATTTATCACATCAAGAGGAACAATTCTTCTATTATCAAACCGATTCATTCCTTTCCCCTTAAAGGCATTAAAAGAAACAAACATTGAGTTTAGGATATCTTGCACTCTATCAGAATGTTTTGAACTTGCTAAAACTCTTATAACTGTATCAAATCCAGATTGAGTAGCCTTCCCTCCGACTGATTTGGCAATTTCTTCATCTGTCTGCAGCATTCGAACATAACTGTCTCCACTAGATGCTCCTGGAGCGTTCGTACCACCATCAATTGCTGGATCATAGCCTCGTAACAAAATACGAACAGGAGTCCAAATCCAATTTAAAACGTAACCCAAAACGGGTATTTTAAATTTACTAGATTTTTTTCCTTTAAACATACGAGTCCCCTCTTTTTGAGCTTTTTTACGCCATCCTCTAGATTTTGGGTGAACAACTATTTGAATAACAGCCTTGTCTTCTTGGTCTAATTTTGCAAAAGAGTTTGCCAGATTGTTCATCGCATCATCCTCAATTTGTTTATATGTCTGAATAGGATACCAAAAATCTTCTGCCAAATGCATATAATAACCATTAGAAGAATACCCTTTTGGACTTGGGTTAAACTGTTTTTCTTGTGGGATTATTTCTATTTCCGCCGATTCATAAAAAGTAGTTATTTGTTTTTGAATAATCTTTTGATAATAAGGATCACAAACAACCACAAACCGAAGCTCTCTTTTTTCAAACTGAAATTCAAAAGAAATAAAAGGTTTCCCCCAAAGAAATCGTTTTATCAAAATATTGTAAATATTCAGATCTCGCGTCTCATGAATAGCCCGAAAAAACTGTTCAGCTTTCCCAATTTGTTCATGGAAATCTTTTTCTGTTCGTTTTTCGTTATCTAATTTTGAATCATTTTTTGGTAATAAAATCTTTAAATGCACCAATTTTTTGGCTTCCCTTCTTCTGTGAACAAATCTAATTGTAAATTTAATCAATACAAAAATTGTATAAAGATCTAAGGCTAAAAATAAAAAATTTAAACCCACTTGCCACCATTCTCGTCCAGCCCAAATGGCTGACCACTCGCCACCTGTAAATACAGCTAAAAATAAAATCCAAATAAAACGCAATTGGTATACTGACCGAGTCAGTAAACCTATTCTAAGTAGAATCCAACGTAATATTGTTCCCATGCAAGTTAACCGATAGCTAATTAACTATCCTGTAATTATATCATATATATAACAAAAAAACCAGTACTCAGACTGGTCTTTTCGTTATTTTCTTTTGTTATCACTCTACTTTCTAATTTCTACTCTATCGACTCTTGCCAATCAGAACCAATAAACTGTTCTAATGCTGGCGGAGCGTTTTCTAGCAGTCTTAGATCAAATTCTATTTCTACATTTGGCTCTAATTCTACATCGGGATTTTCTCCTATAAACCATCGATCATTTAGTAGTGGCGCAATATCTCCCATTAGCGCTCCTGATACTTTCAATTGTTTTTTAGAAATTACGTTTGATTCTATCGCTCCTTTTTCGGCAATAAATATTCCTTCTATATGTTGAGCATCTTCATGGATAATTATATCTCCATTTCTGACAATAAAAGCAGCAAACCCATTTTCTAGTGTTATCCCATTTTTACCAATCACAAGGTCACCATTTTCAATAATAAATGTTTTATTTTTACCATTTAGTCCGATTATTCCATTAATTGGAAGAGACGGGCCATCAAAGAAATAAACTTCTTGTATCGGTGTTTTTTCAAACGATTGCCCAAGTGTTTCTACTTCTAATGTATTAAACCTTAAATTATCATAATATTTATCAATATCTTCTGTTTGGAATGATTTTAGTGGATCAATATTATCAATCGCTGTATAGCCATCAAAATCAAACAAATTTTCATTCACACCATCATCTCCTTCTACAAATATTGTTCCGTCTGTATAATTATCATCAGTAGCCGTAACTTTTTCTGTTCTTCCTGTTTCCAGTTCGAATCCAAGATTTCCTCCATTATTTGCTTGAATAAACGGTCTAATAATTTCTACGCTAGCGATATCTCCAAGTGAAGAAAATGAACCTGTTAGATTTTGACTTTGCCAGATAGCTAATGCCACCGCTGGATCATCACCTTGTCCAGGAATCAATATTTTTTTTGTAAATGTACATTGACCGAGACTTGGATCACAATTTTTTTCTCTATAAGTGTAATCAACCACTGCAAAGGCTACATTGTCTATTGACGCTGTATCAGCATCAGAAGCCAAAGCTGAATTCATTGTATAATTAACATTTATTTCAGCACCACCTGCCGTATTCAATCCTTGTACTAAACTTGAGTTATTTCCATAATATTGTTGAATTCTTTGTCCTCCATCAGCAGACGTCCAACCACGATCAATACCATGTCGTCCCCATAGATTCCCTTTTTCACTTGGAATCGTAAAATCATAAAACTTCACTAATGCATCAATCATTCGATAATGAATCGTATCATACACCCCAAAGGAAAGCCTAAGATTGTATTCTACAATATCTCCTCTTGCAATATGTGACCGGTCAGCTGTTTTTTCGATAAACGCAGCTCCTCCAAAACATCCTGAACAAGAAGTCACACTTGGATCAAATGGTGGTAAAGGATTACAATCACCTACATTATTTTCATTATTTGCGAAATAATCTATTCCACCAGCAACAGTGTCTCCACAAAGATCAAATCCCTGAGAAACTCCCCATGCATAAGCACATTTTTGTCTTTGTGTCAGTCCTGGAGTATTATTATCAACCACAAACCCAGCTGTATCATTTGCTACACACAAACGATATTCTGTCCATTGTGGCCCGAACTCGTATGGTTTACGACTTACACACTGATCAGCTCCAGTAGAAGCATGAGTTACACATGTTCCCACTGCTGGGATTGTGTCTCCACCACCTCCACCAGATGTACATGAGTTGCTACAACTATCATTATCAATATTATTTCCATCATCACATTGTTCACCTGAATCAACAATCCCATTTCCACAGAATTGTGCATTTAATTGACAGCTGTTATTACAGCTATCGGTATCAATATTATTTCCATCATCACACTGTTCAGTTACTCCTGCACCATTTGGTGCTTGAATAACTCCATCTCCACAAAAAGTAGTACTATTATCAATCACTATTTCTGTTGGATCATTGTCTGTTAATGCGTCGCCTGTAATTACTCCTGCACCGTTTACTATCGCTGTATTTGTGTAACTAGCCTGCACATTTGTATCTGTACAATTATAAGTGAAACTTTCTCCTGGTTCAAAATCACTATCTCCATCACCATTTGCCATAATTTCTACTAGAGCCTGAGCTACTGTTAAATCACAACTTGGATTCAAAGCATCTGTAGTCGCTACATTTACAATGTTTTCCGTATCGTTATTTGCTACAGTTATTTGAAATATTGCGTCTGCTCCTTGTGTAATTGTTTGGCTATCATTTCCTCCAACGTTTCCATCCAAATCTGCTGGATTTGCATCTACCTTGTTTACTCCTAGGCGTGGTAGAGGTGGAACCGTAACTATAATTTCTGTTGGATCATTGTCTGTTAATGCGTCGCCTGTAATTACTCCTGCACCGT
>CAZBBI010000079.1:0-4647 GCA_964490135.1 uncultured Candidatus Peribacteria bacterium | reverse complement strand
TTCTTGGGATTTCGGTCAAAATGTCAACACCAAAAATAACCTTTTTTCAACTACCCTTAATTCCTTTCATACTGCAAAAAAAACTACATTCAAAGTCCTTCATACAAGTTACTTCTTAGTCTCGAAAGAAAAGATATTTCTTTGCTCGAGTGAATGGTTTAAATTTCGCTCCTCCTCCAATATAAAATTTTCCAAAAAACTCAATAAACTGAAGACGTGCGGTATGAATAAATGCTCCCAACAGTGATAATACAAAGTTCAAAGAATGACCAAATAAGATAATCAAAACTGCGACAATAATTCCAATAAATGCATTAGGCATCATATCGTAAACCATAACGGCAATTGTATTCATAACTAAGGCCACGACCCCTGTCGCGATAGCCAGGGCCATCAGACGAGCATAACTTAAAAAGTTAGAAAGAAAGGCCGTAAGTCCGTCATAAATACTATAAACCCCCATCAACCCTTTCATGATCCAATTTTTTTGATCACGCCCCTGTGTTAACACTAATACTAAAGCTGCTGCTCCTGTAATTTTTGTTGCCAATTGCTTGTCTACGCCAATCATATCTGCTAATCCCAGAACAAAGATTGAAACCAAAAAGACAAACCATGCCCCTGGGTCAGCAAAAGCTGCTACATATTGCTTTTGTTTTAACTTTGCACCAAAACTAATAAGTATCCCTGCTAGCAATTGGAAAGCCCCAAGCCCCAAAGCTAAGGTCAATAATTTAATTGGTTCTTCTGTTGGGCTAATCAGCTGTCCTCTAAATGCTCCCTCGGAGTTTAATAAAAATTCTGGAGCATGTTGTGCCTCCAGTCCGAAATAACCACCAAAAACAATTCCTCCAGCTATAGCTGCCAATCCACAGGTGATCAATAGCCAAATAATTTTTTTTATATCTTTTGTGTATGTTCCAAATACCATAAAGAAACTTGAAACTGATGCCAATAATAACCCATATCCTACATCAGAAAGACAAAATCCAAAAAACAGAGTAAAAAAGAAGGCTACAAACAATGTTGGATCAACGTCTTTCACTCCCGGCAATGCGAACATTTCTACAACCGCCTCAAAGGAGTCTACTCCTGATGTGTTTTTCAATAAAACAGGTTCTTCTTCTCCATGTGTTTTTGCAATTTTCTCAAATGCAACTTCTTCAACAAAAACATGCTTAACCCATTTCTCCAAACTCTTGAACTCAGACTTCTCTATCCATGCTTCAAAGGCAAAAACTTGTTTTGATCTAAATATTTTATACTGAAGATCATTTTTTGTTTTTCTCCAAAAATTATAATCAAACAAAATCCTCAAATCATCTCGATACATTGATAATTCTTCTGCGCGATTATTGTTTTTTTCTATTCCTGCATCAAGATCAACTCTACGTCGATTTAATATTGTTAAAATTTCTAGTGGAGTATTTCCAATAAATTCCTCCAATCCCATACTTAAATCAATTGAATCAAAATCAAATTTACGCATAACCTCTTCTGTTATTTCCATTAATTCACTTGAAACCGTTATTCGAAAAAATGAATGTTTCTCTCCTTTTGATAAAACCTTAATATCTACTAAATTTGATTCACTCGCCACGGATGAAGAAAATTCATCTGTAAGACTTGCTTTCACTCGTCCGATCCATGTTTTAGTTTTGGCCGTATCAAATGTATTTTTAATTTTAGCTTCTAGCCCTAAAAGACCTTGTACTAACTCCACTTTTGCTGGTAATTTTTGGAGTTCATTTTTAGCTATAACTAGTTCACTTTCTATTTTTTCACACTCTTTGATAATATTTAAATATTTTCCTGAAAATTTTTGCAATCGCTGTCTTGCTTCCTCCTCCTTACAAATAATCTTTCCACCAGAAAGCATTTTTACTAATGCAGGCTTTGGTTTCTCATATTTAGACAAAAAATTAAGTGCAAAATCAATACGAGCTAAATCAAACACTCCAAAGTGTTCATCTACCCCTCCGATTGATTGCTCTTTAAATTCTTCATTCTCAATAATATGCAAAACACCTTTTCGATGTAACTCTTGCATTAATATTTTATAATGGGTCTTCATCCCCGTAATTCGTATTTTTTGAAGTGGAATCTTTGCCATCTATATCTTAGTTATATTAAATTATATCGTTCAAAAACACTGCTTCTGCTGCCAAAAGCAATGACTCTTCTTTTTTTTCTGCTTCTTTTTTCAAAAGCTTTGCTTCACCCTCCCCCTCCTTTGTAACTTTTTCATACAATTGCTTTGCTCCAACTTGACGCTCTTGTAGCAATATTTTCGCTTTTTCCGTATTAACAGTTAAGACCTTTGCCCGTCCCTGTTCTAACTCTTTCTCCTTTTTTCGTTGCTCCAATCGTGCTTGGTTTTGAGCCTTATCTACTATTTGTGTTGCTTGAGTTTCCGCCCCTAGCACTTGTGCCAAAAAATCATCTTGTTGTGTTGTAGTCATTTTGATTTCTAATATAAATATTCCTCGCGATTTTCACGAAACTTTTCCAAATGTCAACCAAGTTTTATTTAATTTTTAAAATAGCAGACAATATGGGCTCTTTCCTATTGATATATAAAAGTTTTCCGCCAAACACAAAAAACCGTATTGACATTTTCTTTTATTTTCCAAGAATGTGCCTTGGAAGTTTAAAAAAATTATTTTAAAAGAATTTATGACAAACAAAAAACCCGTTATTGTTAAGGTTTCTGGACCGCTAGTTGTAGCGGAAAACATGGAAACAGCTAAAATGTACGAAGTAGTTAGAGTTGGAGCAGAACGACTCGTTGGAGAAATTATCCGACTAGAGGAGGGAAATGCTTCTATTCAAGTTTACGAAGAAACTGCAGGAGTTGGTCCTGGAGAACCAGTTGAATTGACTGGGAAAACCTTATCTGTTGAACTTGGACCTGGATTATTGGAATCAATTTATGACGGAGTTCAGCGGCCATTAGAAGTTTTAGAAGCAGAATCTGGACATTTCTTATCTCGAGGTATTGACGCTCCGGGATTAGATCAAACAAAAAAATGGGATTTTGTAGCAACTGTCTCTAGAGGAGACGTGGTTACAGAAGGAGATGTTCTTGGAACCGTTCAGGAAACATCCCTTATTTTACATAAAGTTATGGTCCCAGCTGGAATCAAAAACGCAAAAGTAGAAAAAATTGAATCAGGACACTTTAAGGTTTCTGATGTGATCACCGTTTTAGACAACAATGGAAAAAAAGAAGACGTAACAATGAGACAATATTGGCCAATTCGAAATTCTCGAAAAATCAATGCCAAGAAAATCCCAACTGAACCACTTATCACAGGAAGTCGATCTATCGATATGTTCTTTCCTTTGGCAAAAGGTGGAGCAGGGTGTATTCCTGGACCATTCGGTGCTGGAAAAACTGTTACACAACAAGGTTTAGCAAAATTCTGTGACGCACAGGTTATTGTTTATATTGGATGTGGAGAACGAGGAAATGAAATGACGGAAGTATTAAATGAATTCCCTCACCTTATCGACCCAAACAGTGGAGAGCCTTTGATGAAGCGAACAATAATGATTGCTAATACTTCAAATATGCCAGTAGCAGCACGTGAAGCGTCTGTTTATACGGGAATAACTATTGCTGAGTATTATAGAGATATGGGATATCATGTTGCTCTTATGGCCGATTCAACTTCTCGTTGGGCAGAGGCTATGCGAGAGATGTCAGGACGATTGGAAGAAATGCCAGGAGAAGAAGGATATCCTGCCTACCTTGGATCGAAAACAGCAGAGTTTTATGAACGAGCTGGTCTGGTTGACTGTCTTGGTTCCGAAGGACGAGTTGGTTCTTTAACTGTTATTGGAGCTGTTTCCCCTCCGGGAGGAGATCTCTCTGAGCCAGTGAGTCAAAACACTCTTCGAGTAACAAAAACTTTCTGGGGACTAGATGCAAAACTTGCATACCAACGACACTTCCCAGCTATCAACTGGCTAAAATCTTATTCACTTTATCTTCCAAATATAAATGCATATATGAAAGAAAATGTAGCAGAGGATTATTGGGAGAACAGAGAGGTCACTATGGGACTTCTTCAAGAAGAGGCTAAATTAGAAGAAATTGTTCGACTAGTTGGTCCAGATGCTCTTTCTACTAGAGAGAAATTAGTATTACTTGTTTCTAAATCTATTAGAGAAGACTACCTTTATCAAGACGCATTCAGTGAAGATGATGCTTACATCACTCCTAAAAAACAATATGAGATGATCAAAACAATTGTTGCCCTTTATCAGGAGGGAATGAAACTTGTTGATCGAGAAGAATTTGATTTTTCAAAATTAGAAGAACTTTCTGTAATTGCAAAAGTAGCAAGAATGAAAGAAATAGCAGTAGAAGATATTACTGATTTTGAAAAACTTCGAACAGAAATTGCAAAAGAAGTTGGAGCGCTTTAATAAGAAACAGGGTTAACCAAAAAAAGATCTCGCAAATGCGAGATCTTTTTTTTTGAAATCTTTTATATTTATTTCACATATATTCTATTCTTCTATAAACTATTGATCGTAAATTATTATAAGTTTTCACATGTCACACCCTCCAATAAACCCACAGTTTGAACAAATTCAAAAAAAAGGCTCCAAAATAGTTGCCGAAGGATATCATATGTT
>CAZBBI010000078.1:0-4681 GCA_964490135.1 uncultured Candidatus Peribacteria bacterium | reverse complement strand
TGAAGAGTTACTTTATGCTGATTTCTCTGATGAAAATGGAATTATCGATTCTATAAAAACAGGAATTAATGAAATTAACGGTATCGACTTTGATTTATTAGAACTAGATAAGTTAGATAATCATAGAATCTTACGTAAAATTCAAGAATTAACTAAAATAGTAGAAACTGAATTCAATAATTTGGGAGATGTTCTTTTGCATGACTATGAGATTTCAGAAACTCTAAGTGAAGAAATAGAACAAATAATAAAAATCTCCAACAACCTTGATTTTGATTCTTTTCAAAATCTCATGCATTCAAAGCAACCAAACTCATACTTGACGGTTGATGATAATCTACAAAACATTTGTCTGTCTATGGTCATTAAAAATCTAGTAAAAGATCATTCTTGCGATACTAACTCAACATACAATAAAATAAAAAATGCAATAAAACATAGTATTTATCAAACCTTTATTTTTAGTAAAGCACTTTCTCCTAACTGTTAATAGAAATCCTCCCCATTAAATCAATCGCCCCTGCCCATCATTAATATTTTCAATACCCAAATGACAAAACCCATTAGCAGTCACCTGACGACCGCGTGGCGTACGTGTTAAGAACCCTTCACGAATCAGAAACGGTTCAATCATATCTTCAATCGTATTTTCATCTTCCCCTATCGCGGCGGCAATAGTAGAAAGACCTACAGGTCCGCCTCCAAATTTCTCACAAATTGTTTGCAGGTATTCTTGATCAGAAAAATCAAGACCTTTTTTGTCTACGGACAAACTATCAAGTCCTTCATCTACTACTTTTTTTGTAATAATATCATCATGCAATACTTCCGCAAAATCACGCATCCGTCGCAATAATCGATTGGCTATCCTTGGTGTCGCTCGAGAAGATTTTGATAATAATTTACCAGCATCTTCTTCTAGTTTGATATCTAATATTTTAGCTGATCTATGAATAATCTGCTCAATTTCTGACGGTTCATAATACCGTAATTTTTCTACATGACCAAACCTGTCTCTCAAAGGATTTGATAAGCGTGACATTAATGTCGTTGCTCCTACCAATGTAAACTGAGGAACATTTATCCGCATAGTTCGGGCCGATGGTCCTTTTCCAATTACTAAATCTATCGCAAAATCTTCCATAGCTGTGTACAAAATTTCTTCTACTGGCATACGAAGCCGATGAATTTCATCTATGAAAAGAAAATCTCCTTCATTCAAATTTGAAAGTATTGAAGCCAAATCTCCCGGTTTTTCTAAGGCTGGACCAGAGGTTACTCTAAGTTGTGTATCCATTTCATTAGCTAAAATCATAGCTAAAGTTGTTTTTCCCAAACCAGGTGGACCATAAAAAATTGTATGATCAAGTACTTCTCCTCGTTTTTTGGCGGCTTGTACAAACACTGATAAATTCTTCTTTACTTCTCCCTGACCTACATAACTATCAAAATCTTTTGGCCGTAATTTATTTTCAAAAACATCACTGTCTCCTTGGTCATTTTTCGTAGAGACCACGGAACCAGATGATTTATTCGAAACAATTTCTTCTTCTATCATTACAGTTAGTGTAGTTATGTTTTAAAGAATCTCAATTCCATATTCTTCACAAAAAGTTTTAACTTTTTCAGAATAAGGTTTTCGTAATAAAAAAGTATTTTCTTCGCAAAAAATTTGCCCCAAGACTAAACTATGAAACCTTTCACCAACAACTATTTTTGCATTATCAAATAAATTCATTAATTCGTTTTTTGTTGTTGGAAATACAATTTTACCTGCAAAATCTATTGGAATTGTTTTTTTATCTTTCGGAGTGAAAGCTACAAAAATTACTTCTAATTTTTCTTTCACAGCTAGTTCTTGGACAGCTATCCAAGAGTCTTCATCTATTTCTTTTATGGCATTTAACAAAAACACCTTCCCTTTTCTTAACTTTTCAACTTTTTTACTTTTCAACTCTTCAAACACTCTATCTTCTTTTATTTCACTTTCTATTCCTAACTTTTTCAATACTTCAAAAGAATTTTGATCTCGAACAGAAATATTTTTTGCGTTTTTTAGGGCAGATTTTAGGAAAAATTTTTCTAAAAAGTTTTTTGGTACATCAACCCCTTGATATTCCCAATAAACAGGCTGACCTTTGAACAAATTTTTTGTCCACAAAGACATAATCCACCAGATAAAATAAGCTTTAGTTTTGATAGCAAAAAGTCCCCCACCCACAAAAACTATTTTCTCAATATTCCCTTGTTTATCAAATATTGATTTACGATATTTTTTTGAAAATAAAAATTTAAAAAAACTTCTAAAACCCGTCGGAAAAGGATTAATCGTTTCAAATTCTTTTTCACAAAATTGCTGAGAAAAATTTGAATCATTAGTCATGACTACGGATCTATCAGCACCATAAAACTCCAAAGCTGAATCTAAAATTAATTCATCTCCTAGATTATTGTCTCCAAAATTTCCAATTAATAAGGTCTTTTTCATATGCAAAAGCATTATGTACAAATCTCAAAAAATTTCAATTTAGCCAATAATTTAAAAAACTAATTAGTAAGATAAAATGTGTGTTTCAACATATTAACTGTTATAGAACCTGGAGTGTTAATGCATACACCTACATTAAATGGAGATCCCGCTGAGATAGGTGCCCCCTCTGGATAAAGAGTTATACATGGAAAATCTTTACTAGAATTTTCTTTAGTATCTTCAAAAAGACAATGATTTGTAGCTTTTGGGAATTCTATAATATCATCTATATTTTCATCTTCTGTTGGAACTTTCATTCGATCAACATTAAAGTCTTTCATAAGCTCCCAATCATGAATATCCATTGGTTTGGTATACATTTTTATATTTCCGCCAGGAGAAAAGAACATGCGAGTAGGAACTTTACCTAGCTCATTACCTAATTTGTGATAACCTTTCCATTCACTACCATCAGCAGATATGTTTTCCCCAGCCACCATACTACCATAAGTAAAAAGACACTCTCCATTAAACAACGGGTCTTCTACATTTATTTCTGGATAATCCACGTCAACCTCTGTGAAACCTTCTGGAATAGGTTCTGGAAAATCATCTGGATTAATATTTTCACACCCTGTCACCAAGAGCATAAATATAAACATGAAGCCAATTGATAGTATTTTTTTACCAAATTTAAATTGTTTGCGAATTTGAGTATTTAAGAAGTTGTGTAATTTAGACATCATAATTTATATTGTTAATTTTTAGGAGTTAGGATTATTTATTATGTTTTTTCATTAGCTCTTTTTGTGCCGATAGATCTGAAGCACTGTAGATCATCCTTGCTCCATCACCATTGTCAGTGATACTAATTCCTACACTATATTTATCTACCTCTCCTGAAATCATTAGCACGTTCACTTCTTCAAAATCAATTTTTAAATTTAGCTCTTTACCAATTTTTTTTGCTTCAGATATTAGCGTTTCCTGATTTCCCTCATAAACAGCCGTAAATCCGTCTGAATAAGCCCCCTTTGCCTTAATAATGCTTGATTCCTCGGCAATTAAAGATACTCCCTCTGGTTCGGAAATATTCAATGATTTAGCCCAACTTGGCATACCATCAAAATCAGAAATATTGGATGTTGTTCTTTTCATGGATTCTTCTTTAGATTCCATATTCGCTTTAATTTCTTTTTGCATTTTTTTAGCATCTTCAGATGTTATTTCATCATTCATCAATTTTTCTGAAATTTCCATTAATTTCTCTAAACCGTCTTCCTGAGACATTTTTTTAGAAGATTTTGATATTTTTTTTGAAGATTCTTGTTTAAGATTTCCTTCCTTTGTAGATGTTTCACCACAAGCAGTTAAACTAATTGTTAACATTAATACGAATCCAATTGAAAACATCTTTTTCATTACATCTTAGGGGTTATAAAAATAAGCTAAAGAAATTGTAAAACTACCTTAAGATTAGTCAATAAATAAAATAAGCTTAAAGTTCAAAAAGATACATCTAGCAATCTCTCCCAGGAAGTTTAACTTTATACTTATTTTCTACATGCTCATCATTAGTAGCACCAAACCAAATCTTCCCAGAACAATCATGCAGATAATAATAATCTTCTGTTTTTTCCGGTCTTACCGCTGCCTCAAAAGCATCAACTGAAAAATTTGAAATAGCTGTGGGAGGTAATCCCCTATTTCTTCGTGTATTGTACAAAGATTTCACTTCAAAATCCCCAGTGTACAATGGCCGCACCCACTCATCTAACTCATACCGTGTTGTTGCATCTATCCCCAAGGAAATCCCCTCGTCTAGCCGTTTCCACATAATTCCAGCAATCTTCTTCTTTTCTAAGATATCTGTTCCAAAAGCTTCTCGCTCTACCATTGATGCCACTCTCACGATCTCATCAAGTGTTCTTCCTGACGTCTTAATATCTTCACGAAAAGGTTCTATTTTTATCTCAAAATTTCTGTACAACCTCTGAATAAATGCTTTTGAATTAAAAGTATTTGGGTTTATGAAATAAGTTGATGGAAACAAATATCCCTCAAGATTTGAAATACGAAAATTTAGTGTACAAGTAGCGGCACAATCTTTAAATTCCCCTTCTTTTATCAAAGATTTTCGTGTAAGTATTTCATCTATTTGGTTAATTGTAGATCCTTCTGGAATAGTTATTTTTAGTTCTTCTGATTTTC
>CAZBBI010000077.1:0-4684 GCA_964490135.1 uncultured Candidatus Peribacteria bacterium | reverse complement strand
GATTTTTGAGTTTGTTGCCTTCCTCCACCTTCTTGTCCACCAAAAAAATTTGAAAAAATATCTTCAAACCCTCCAAAATCTTGAGCAGAGAATCCTCCTTGAGAGGCACCTCCTCCACCACCAAATCCTCCCATATTTGGGCCAGCAGAACCAAATTGGTCATACTGAGACTTCTTATTTTCATTTCCTAGCGTATCATACGCATTATTTATTTCTTTAAATTTTGCTTCATCACCCCCTTTATCCGGATGATGCTTTTTTGCTTTTTCCCGAAACGCTTTTTTTATTTCTGCTTTTGTAGCAGTTTTGGAAACACCTAGTATATCGTAGTAATTGGACATTGCTTAATGTAAGAATAAATCACCAAAAACTTACTAATTTTAGCAATCTGGTCAAATGATTGCTAACCTATTTTATCTTTGTTTTCTTTAGCTTTCTCGTATTTATCTAACCAATCAAAATTATTATTTCTAGAAGCTTCAACCGTATTTTTAACTTTTTGACGAATTTTGCTACCACTTTCATCAATAATTCCTTGATTATCGTCGTAAGTAACTCCCATTACCTTCCAAAAATAATCAATACTTTTCCCTCTTCCTCTAAGCTCTAACGCCATATTCCTCCAACCATTTATTTCATTTTCAGTAAGTTCCCGTACATTTCCTAATGAGTAAATTTCAGCTAAAATATTTTGTAATTTATCTTTCCCCATTTTTCTCGTAGAACCTGATGCTCCATAATCCGTAGTCCAGAAACTCGCATCAAGAATCGCTCCAAAAACCTGAACAGCTGGAACATACTTTGCATCGAGAGGACATCTTTGATACGCTGACATCGTTTCTCCTTTTTCTGTATTATTTGTATACATCTCGTTTTTATTTGTATCAACAACAACTTCTTGTGCTGGCTCTCCTACTTCATAAATAGGAAATCCTTCTTCATTAAATTCTTTAATTGTGAAGTTTGGCATTCTTTTTTGTATATCTACTGCAGTTTGAATTGCCTCCCGAGCTTCATCTGAGCTGATATTAACATTTGGATTTGATTCAGCATAAGCCTTAGCGGCTATAGTCTCATGATAATATCCTTCTACATCTGCCCAAAACTTTTCTTTTTCTTCTGAAGACATCGCTTCAATTTCTTTAAACACTTTCACTCGACTCTGCAAAACAGTTCTTTGCTGAACAAGCTTTAAATTAAAATCTTTTTGTTCTTTTCTTAAAGAAATTATTCCCTCTTTCAATCCAGTTATTTTTACCTCTACCACTGTTATTTCTTTCTCTATATTTATAATCTCTCTCTCAATCGTATTAATTTCTGTTACAAGCTCCTTAGCCCTATCTAAAGCCTGATAAACATCGGAAGCATTAGAAAATATTTTACTTTTATAAGCGCCCATAAAAGTATGGCTTATTCCAATATCTTCCCCTGCTGTAGGACTAACATCCGAGGCATCTCGTAAAATTTTAACTCGCTTTTCAATTTCATCTAGTGACATATCACTATCCAAAGCAATCCCCATTTGAGACTTAAGTTTTTCTAGTAATACACTTTTTTGTCCTAAAAACTCTTTATTTTTAGTTTCCAAAAGCACCACCTTTTCTTTAAGATTTTCCCTTTGTTTAACCTGCTCTACTTCTTGTTCCTTCAGTTCCTCTATTTTTTTCATAAAACGCAGATTAATCACCACCTGCTTATTAACTGAACGTTTAACCAAAAGCTCTGAGCGTTGTCTCAAAAGTATTACCAAATCATCTCTGTTTGCTTTTAACCCAAGAGGCGATAACGCTAGAAGTTCTCCTAACAATTTTCCCTCTAAAGCATGTTCATCAATCAGTCGTTTTTCTAAAACTTTATCAAGAGCCTTTCTATCAGAAATCTTTAGTAACTTTAGGATTTCTTGTTTGTTCTTCTTTAAAAAAACATCATTTTCTTTTTTAAGAACTTCAGAATGTTCCCCCAAGAAATTTGCTAATTTTTCTTTTAAATCATTTCCCACCTCTATACCTTTAAAATGCTCTTTTTGATTTATGTTTATTTTCTGTGTAAATTCTTCAGGCCTTAGCTTATGGTTGACCTCATACGAATCATCTAAAACTCCTAAAAACTGCTTCAAAAGTGCATCAAATGCTACTTTTTTATCATCATCTAACTTTGAAGA
Source organism: uncultured Candidatus Peribacteria bacterium (assembly GCA_964490135.1). Lineage (GTDB taxonomy): Bacteria > Patescibacteriota > Gracilibacteria > UBA4473 > UBA4473 > JALWQU01. The sequence goes on along the minus strand of CAZBBI010000077.1, from coordinate 2,523 downwards.
TTCCTTTAAAATATTTCTTATATCCAGCACCATAGCTTTCGCCTCTTGATACATCTGATAGTTGTGTCGTCGATTAAATTCGTCTATTTCAAACTTTTTAGCACCTTCTTCCGTGTCGAGTTTCGAATATTCAGATTTAGCATAACTTTCAGCCGCATATTCCTTTATATCTGACTCATCAAGCAATCGAATTTTAGTCCCTGTTTCTATTTTAGCTCGTTTATCTATGTCTTTTGTCTTTGGTGGATGAAACGGCATATAACCTTTCAGTGTACGACGATAATAGACACCACCAATTTCAATAAATTTTTGATTAAACCTTAATAACTGTAATAGCCGTACATTTTTTTCTAAAAATTCTTTACCAAAAAGATTTACACGATATTCATCTCCTAAGTCATCTGTAAAAAGAGTAAATGCATCTTCTGAATAGGTAGTGAAAAATTTCAAAAGAGCTTTATTTGAAATCTTATTAATTATTTCCACTTTTTTTTCTTCCGTCGTTTCTCCAATCAATGATCCTATTTTCTCAAATAAATTATTTGATGATGTTTCCTTATCATCTAAAATATTTTCATTAATTACTAACTTCCGAAGTATTTCTACTTCTTCTTGCATCGTCAGTTTATTTACCTCTGTGTCTAGTGATTCTAACTGACCCGATATCGCTTTTATGGCTAATTCTGACTCTTCTCTCTCCGCTCTCTCCTTATTTCTTGGTTCATTCCCCCCCCCAACCTCGAACACAACTCGCCCTTCTCTCCCCGAGAATGCAAAGTCAGAAGTGGAAATAAATTTCATTTTTTGTGTAAATATATCGCGTGATTATACCATAAAATAGCTTGTTTTGCAAAGATTTATGATCAGATGAAAATTAAAAAAGCTTCTACTGTAAAAAACTTTGCCTTTTTCCTCAAAAAAGCATATTTTTTAGATGAATTAAACCCCATATTATGAAAAAAGCTTTGTCGGTTTTCGTCTTTCTTGGACTTATGTCTCCATTTTTTAATATACAAACATCTTCCGCAAACGCAGATGATTATTGGAAATATCAGAAAACAATAAGTTCAAAATATAGTAATTTATACCTACGAATAAAAAAACTCAAAGAAAAGGCAGAGGCCGCAAGGTCCCAAAACACTGCCCCTACTTATCCAAAAACAACTACTCAAAACCAAGAAAATCTACAGCAAAAAATTCAAACAAATAGGAGGGTTTTTCCTGTTAAAACAATTACACAAAAAGACACGCAATCAACACTTAGACTTAGTATCACAAGAATACCTATTACCAAACCAATAAGTGAAATAACTGATCAATCTATTCCTGTTTTCAGCTTAGGTTTTGCTCACACTGGTCCTGTAAATCGCACCGATTTCAAACCAGCTATAAATGTAAACAAAGTTGCCTTTCGACTTATTGACAATACGGGCGCAGTTGCCAATCCTTCTGATTTTTCACTAGTTGTGGCTGGAGAAGATTTCAATTTTGAAAGAGATGGAAAAGTTGTTATAAATTTCAATAATTTCCGTTTAGCAAATGGAGAAAGTAAAGCTCTAGATGTAGCTGTTAAAGTAGAAAATCCTGATATTTTTCCTAGAATAAACGGAAGTTTCCGTGTAAGGGTGGACAGTGCTTCAGCTTCAGTTGAATCTTCTTACAAAAATATCCCTGTTTCGTTATATGGACCAAGTATTTCAAATTTCGTGACACTTTATCCCCGGTCAGGTACTACTGGTACTCCTATTTTAGCATCAACTCCTGAAATAATTTCTAGTCGCACACTCTCTGCTGGAGAAAAAGCTACTGTGCTTGGAATCAAGCTTGGTGCTAGTTATGACGATATGATCTTGAAAAAAATCACAGTAAGAAATTTACATGGAAATTCTATAGATAGTTGGGTAAACAGAATAAATCTAATCAACTATAACACTGGACAAACTGTTGGGAGTACCCGATTTATAAATGGTGAAGCTAATTTCAATCTCACAAATAATAAAATTCAAATTAATAGAAATTCTAGAGTTCACCTTGGATTTCAAGTCGAACTAAGTTCAACACTTAATACGGGCACAAATACTCAATTTCAATTAAGTTTAAATTCTTCTGATATTGAGGTTTGGGGGATTGGTTCTGGGCGAGAAGTACCTAATTCACAAAAAGTTGTAAACTTTGATTCTCAACCGTTTTTTGTAACTCAAAATGGTGGTAGTGGTGGAATCTATCATAGTAGCAACCAACCACAGCTTGTTGCCACTGGTAGACTTAATAATATCTACCAATTTGAAATTAAAAACAATGGTTCTCGTGAATTTTCTATAGGACGTATAACTATGAATGTTACCCCAAATGGACTTAATTTTGCTGGTGGTGGTAGTAGTGATTTCGCTCTTTACGAATCTGTAAATGGACACGAAACTCGTAGATCAAATTTTACTACAAATTTTTTGGGTGGAAATACCGTACAGTTTGATACTCAAAGTGAAATATATATTTCACCTCGTAGTACCAGAGAATTTGCGT
>CAZBBI010000076.1:0-4720 GCA_964490135.1 uncultured Candidatus Peribacteria bacterium | reverse complement strand
ACATATTGTCCTGGATACAGTAAACTTGCTCCTTCTAATTTCCCTGATTTATTTTTCTCAAACTGATTTTTTAGTTTTTTAGATGTAATATTTCTTCCTTCATTTCCGTCTTTACCTCTATAAACAACAGCCTGATCCCATTTAATTGCCTTAGTTAGTCCTTTTACAACAGAGGCTATCGTGTCACCTGCCTGCACGAAACGCACCTCTTTATCTTGTTGTTTAAAAATATCTTTTGCTAATTTATTTTGAGGATTAGTTTTCCAAGCTTCTTTTGAAAGTTTTGATAATTTACCCTTAGTCATATCTTTATTCCAATCCCTAAGACCATTTTTTTCTTCCGTTAGATCTTTTACTTTTTCATTGTAAACCTCTGGACCACTTTGATTATCTGGCGCAGATTTATAAATAAATTTGTTTTTTACCGAAACTGGAGAGAAAAGATATTTCATGTTTTTCTATATTATCTTACTATTATATCATAAAAGCAGAAAAATGACAAATACTGTTGCCTGCATTTTTTCGCAAGTATCAATAAAAATACTTTTAACTTCCCCCTCTCTCCCCTCCCTTGAGGGGGACATTTCAATTATACATAATAACTAAGAACAAAAAAGTTGATCAATACTTCTAACTAAGAACAAAATATTTATTAAAAAAAATGGCTGATTTTTGTATTTTTTCAGAAATTTTAGCAATTTTTTAAGAAAATAGTCGATTTTCCTCTTTTTTACTTGAATACAAATTTTGTTTCCTCGATTTTTTTTTATTAAATGTAAATTAAGATTAACCGCATAAGTATAAAAAAATCATGAACACAAAAAATATGCACTTAACCCGCTCTAGAAAAAAAGATTTGCACGATATATTTTTTAGCGTTATGGTATAGCCTGTAGAACGACATAGCCCTTTACCACAAAAGAAAACTAAATTATTTTTGTTAAAAGAAATTAAAAACTGAAAAACTAAATAAACATGGCAAATACTAAAATTATCGTTGGCCTTGATGTAGGCTCATCAAAAATCAGAGTTGCAGTAGGTACAACCGAAGATCAAAAGAAAACTATAAACATCATTGGCGTAGGACTATCACCGTCAAATGGTATCCGAAAAGGAATGATTACTGATATTGATGAAGCTACTTCAAATATCACAGCAGCCTTAGATGATGCAGAAAGAATGGCAGGAGAACCTATTCATAGAGCTTTTGTTGGTATTTCTGGTACACATTTAGAAGCTTATGATTCTAAAGGTGTTATCGCTATAAACGGACAAAACGCAGAAATCACTGAAGACGATGTCGATCGAGTACTTGAAGCAGCACGGGCTGTTTCTTTGCCAGCTAATCGAGAAATCTTGAGAATTATTCCTAAGAATTTTTCTGTTGATTCACAACGAAATTTAAAATACCCAGTTGGAATGACTGGAATACGACTTGAAGTTGAAGCACACATTATTACGGCTCAAGCTTCTAGTATAAAAAATCTTGATAAATGCCTTTACCAAACTGGTATAGATTCTGAAGAAATCATACCATCTATATTGGCTTGTGCTGAATCTGTACTCGACCGAAAACAAAAAGAACTTGGTGTCGTGCTTATTGAAGTTGGAGCTACCTGTACAAATGTGGCGGTTTTTGAAGAAGATTCTGTAATATATTCTTCTATCATACCTGTGGGAGGAGAACATGTAACAAATGATCTAGCTATTGGACTTAGATGTGCAATTGATACCGCAGAAAAAGTGAAAATCGAATACGGAACTTGTCTTCCAGATGAAGTAAATGCTCGTGAAGAAATTGATCTTTCCCAAATATCAAAAACAGATGTACATTCTGTAAGCAAACATCAAGCCGCAAAAATCATAGAAGCTCGTTATCACGAGATTTTTATGATGGTTCGTGATGAATTATCAAAAATTGGACGAGAAGGAATGCTTCCTGGTGGAGCTATATTGTGTGGTGGATCTGTTAAAATGCCTGGAACTGTTGATCTAGCGCGAGAAAGTTTAGCACTTCCTGCCCAAATAGGATTCCCTAAAGACTTAGAAGGTATTGTTGATCGCATAGATGACCCAAGTTTTGCTCATTTAGCTGGACTACTTCATTTTGCAAATAGATACGGATCTAGTGGATCATTTCTAGATTTTGATTTTAAAAAAATCTTTGGCAACACTACTAAGTGGATAAAAAGTTTCCTTCCTAACTAATTAACTCATTAAATCTAAACCCAAAATTAACCCATAAATTTCCATGAAAGACTTACTTCAATCAGCAATGAACAATTCAAATAAAAAAGAAAAAATGAATACTGACAGCAAAGATAATACTCTCGGTCAAGAAAAGAAAAAAACTTCTTCTGTTTCAGCTAGTAATATCCCTGATATCAGCCCTATTGCTAATATTAAAGTAATTGGTGTTGGTGGTGGTGGATCTAATGCAGTAAATCGAATGGTGTCTTCTGAGTTTGATAATGTTGAGTTTATCGCTGTAAATACAGATGCTCAAGCACTATACCATTCAGATGCAACTCATAAAATTCATATTGGACGAGAAGCAACTCGAGGACTTGGTGCTGGTGCAAACCCAGAAGTTGGAAAAGTTGCAGCTGAAGAATCTTTAGAAGAAATTAAATCTGCACTCAAAGGTGCTGATATGGTTTTTGTTACTTGTGGTCTTGGTGGTGGAACTGGTACCGGAGCTGCTCCTGTAATTGCTGGAGTTGCTAAAGAATTAGGTGCTTTAACTGTTGGAGTTGTGACTAGACCTTTTTCTTTTGAAGGACAAATGCGAACTAAAAAAGCAAATACTGGATATGACGAACTTAAGAAAAGTGTAGACACACTAATCACTATTCCAAACGATAGAATTCTTTCTATTATCGATAGAAAAACTCCTCTTACTGACGCTTTCTCTGTAGTAGACGAAGTATTACGACAAGGGGTTCAAGGAATCGCTGACTTGATAACACTTCATGGACTAATAAATGTTGACTTTGCTGACGTGAAATCAATTATGAGTGATGCTGGTACAGCTCTTATGGGTATTGGATATGGTGCAGGTGAAAGCCGAGCAACTGATGCTGCCAAAGCTGCTATCGAATCTCCTCTTCTTGAACAATCAATTAAAGGAGCAAAAGGAATTTTATTTAACATTACAGGTGGAGAAGATCTTTCTATGTATGAAATAGATGAAGCAGCTAAAACTATTACTGAAGCAGCTGATCCTGAAGCAAATATAATATTTGGTTCAGTTATAGATCCTGAATACAACGGAGAAATGAAAATTACAGTAATCGCTACTGGGTTTGCTGAAGAAGGAAGCAAAAAACCTGGACACGCCCAACTTATGCGAAAAGCATTTTCTATGGGAGGTGAAGATGATGAAGGTGATGATCTAGATACTCCTGCTTTCTTGCGAAATAAGCTACGATAAAAGTAGCGTCTATAATTAGGACGTAGAACTTTAATTTAAAAAATCAGAAGGACATATCCTTCCATATAAAAAAAGCCCAAAGGGCTTTTTTATTATTATGAATCAGCCTTTTCATATTCTTTAAATAAAGGCTCATAATGAGCATTATTTCTAAGTGTTTTGTTTTCTACAGAAGAACTCAGAACTACTCCTTTTGCTACTGGTTGAGCAGAAAATGGATTTAACGTATTATCTTTATCTTCTTTTTTGTATAAAAATAAATTTGATTGATCCCCTTCTGAATTTAGATGTGGTGGAATAACTTTTATAAAATAATCATCATTTTCTAAATATATAACGTTTTCTGGATGTTCTTCGCCATTTGGTACAGGAATCATTCGTAAATTTCGTAATGGTTCATGCGGATTTGTAATTGTTGCCATTGGGTTGAATTTTGTCTGATGAGTAGTATCTCCCCAATGCATTTGGTTTAATTTAAATCCAATGGGTTTTGTAACAAGTCTCTTCCATTGTTGTGAATTATAACTTTGTAAAAACTTACGAGATAAATCTCCCATATAATCATTAGCTTCATAAGCCATTTCTACTCGCATAAGATCATTGAGTGTCGGTCGATCTGTATCAATCTCTGTTTCTGAACCTTCTCCAAGTCCAAGTTCTTTTTTTAGATTAGAAATTGAATTTTTAGTCATTGTAACAAATGGAGACAAGGCATCTTTTGGATTATCAATAACTGAAAAAGGAACTCCCTCCCTTTTTGACATTTTATCTTTCCATTTAACAATGTCTGCATAAATATCATCCATCCTTTTTGCCATAACAGAAAGAGATGTTTCCATTCCAAACATCGTTCCACCACTTCCCTCACCTGATGCCGCTCCTGTTGCAGCACCTACCACACCATCCGAAATATCAAAATTTCCACCTGATCCTGACATATTACCAATCCCACCACCTGTATCTTTAGTAACTTCTGACATAACTTTTCGTTGTTCTAATAAAGTTTTATTTTGTTCTTCTATAAATGGATCATCTGGTGTTGCATATTCATCTATGAATTTTTTACGTTCATCTTGCATAGTTTTAACACTCTCTTTTAAACTTTTTGCAAAATCTGAAAATTCAAGAACATTATCCATAATTTCCCTTTCTGATTGTGTAATCTGACTGTATAATGAATTTTCATCATCAGCATCAGATATTCCAAGCATTTTTTCAAATTGCTCCATTGAATATGAAAATGAATCAAGTTCATTTAAAATATTATCAATTTCTATTCTTGCATCC
>CAZBBI010000075.1:0-4799 GCA_964490135.1 uncultured Candidatus Peribacteria bacterium | reverse complement strand
TGCACCAGATATGGCAGGACAAACAGTGCCTTTTGATATTAAATTGCATAATGTTTCTGAAATAGATTCTTCGAAATTAACTGAAGAAGATATTGAAAAGCTTTCAGGTAAGAAGCAATCTTTGGAAGATTTTAAAGTACAAGTAACATCAACAATTACCGCTAATAAATCACAAGGAGAAAATCAGAAAAATATGGATGAATTTAATAAAAGTTTAGCAAAATTAGTTAAAGTAGATTTACCAGAAAGTTGGATAGAAAAAGAAATTAATGCTCGTATTGAAAGACTTAAACAATCTCCACAATATCAACATGATCCAGAAAGTTTTTGGAAACAAATAGGAAAAACTGAAGAAATTGTTAAGAAAGAAGCAAAAACAGAAGGAGAAACTGATTTGAAAGTGTTTTTAGGGCTTTCTGAGATTGTGAAATTAGAAAAAATTGAACTTGATAAAGATGAGATGGAGAAAGCTCATCAAATGGCACATCAACATTTTGAAAACTCTAACGATCATAATTCACATGCTCATCATGCAGAAATGGATAAGGCGATTTTGAATCTAAAGATTGATAAATATATTACTTCTATCAGTAATTAATATATTGAAAGATTTAGTATATTGTCATTATGAGCTTATGCTTTATGGAACGCGGTGAAGAATCTCTGCACTGTACGAATTCTTCAGGATGACAAAGACTTTTTACTATAAATATTTTGTGGTTTATGGTACAATTACTAGTGATGAGAAAAGTATATGTTGGGCTGTCAGGATTGTTCTTTATTCTTGGGTTAATTTTGGCTTTTGAAAATATTATGATTCCACCAAATGGATTGATGATATTTCTTTCCAGTTATTCAGGGAATAGTATGTTTTTTCCACTTTTATTTATTTTATTTATGGGAGCTATTTGTGGATTTTTCTTGGGAATGGCTATTGGAGCAAAGGGAAAAACAGAGGAAAATGAGTATGAAGATGAGCTTTAAATAACAGATTAATTACTTAAACGAATTAACAGGACCTCTTTGTGGTGTTTAATTTTTTTGATAAAAAACTATAAGTTAGTATGATGACTCTATAGTTATTTTTTAGTAAAAAAATCATGGCAGAATTATCAATGGATCAAATCGTCGGATGGGCAAAACGAAAGGGATTTATCTATCAGGGATCAGAAATTTATGGTGGTTTTGGTAATTCTTATACTTACGGACCATATGGAGTAGAACTCAAAAATAACATTAAAAATCTTTGGTGGAAGACTTTTGTAAATAATCGTTCTGATATGGTAGGGATTGATGGAACAATTCTGTTGCATCCAAAAACATGGAAAGCATCTGGTCACGTAGATACCTTTAATGATCCAATGGTTGACTGTAAGAAGTGTCAGTCTCGTCATAGGGCAGATCATCTAATAGAAGATGCTCTTGATATTGATTCAGCAGATGGAATGTCATGTGAAGATATTTCTAATAAGATTAAAGAAAACAAAATTAAATGTCCTAAATGTGGTGCGACTGAGCTAACAGATGCACGACAATTTAATCTTATGTTTGAAACTCAAATGGCAAAAACTGGTGAAGATTCTACCGCATATCTAAGACCAGAAACAGCTCAGGCAATTTTTTTAGAATTTAAAAATGTTATTGATTCTGTACGAGTAAAGGTGCCTTTTGGTATTGGACAGATAGGAAAAGCTTTTCGAAATGAAATTACACCTGGTAATTTTATTTTTCGGGTATTGGAGTTTGAACAAATGGAAATAGAATACTTTGTGCATGAATCAGAATGGGAAATGCACTTTGATAAGTGGATAATTGCTATGTATGAATGGTGTGAACTTATTGGTTTGGATAAAGCTAAAATTCATGAGCTTGATGTAGAAGGGGAAGCTTTGGCTCATTATTCGAAAAAAACAATTGATTTTGAATATGAATTTCCATTTGGGACAAAAGAGCTTTATGGATGTGCTTATCGAACAAATTTTGATCTTTCTAATCATGAACGTGAATCTGGTAAAAAATTACAATATCGTGACCCACAAACAAATGAGGTATATCTTCCTCACGTGATAGAACCAACATTTGGTGTAGATCGTTCAATTTTAGCTATTATTTGTGAAGCTTATAGAGAAGAAACACTTGAAGATGGATCGGTACGAACAGTTATGAAATTTAAGCCAGTTATTGCACCAGTAAAAGTAGCAGTTCTACCATTAATGAAAAAAGATGGTTTACCTGAAAAATCACAAGAAATATTATCAAAACTTAAAATATTTGGAAACTGTGAATATGATGATGGAGGAAAAATTGGTAAACGATACAGAAGACAAGATGAGATTGGTACACCGGTATGTATTACAGTTGACTACGACACCTTGGAAGACGGGGCGGTAACGGTTCGTGATCGAGACACAATGAAACAAGAGAGAATAAAGATTTCAGCATTATTGAACTATTTGTCTGAAAAATATTTTGGGTAATTTTAATGTCTACTTTTCTTCGCTCGTATGATCCATCTATAACGAGGATCTTTGTCACAAGTAAAAACAATTAAATCATTTTCATCTTTTTTTTGTAGTTCTTGGATTTCATATCCAGCTACTTTTTGAATATCAGTAACTCGATAATTAATTTTGTAATCATTTACTGTTATATTTATTAGATCATTTTTACTTACATTCCCAATTAACGGACGGAATATGTTTCCAAAAAACTTAATAATTGGATTTGTTTCACCAGGGAAAGTCGAGGAATGAGCAAAAACAACCAAACGATCATTTTGCTTGTCTTCGAAAAATGCAGCACCTTTTTTTAGTTTTTCAACCCAAACATCAGGATGACTTAATAAAGTTCTTCGAGTTGGAACATTTATGATATTTTGTTTCGGCATAGATATACTGAATTTATCAACATAACTTTTTGTTTCAGATTGTTTCCTTCCGATTGCGCGAAAAACAAAACTAAAGAAATCACCACGAGTTAGAGTTTGTTGCCAATTTTTATTGTTCTTAAATTTTTTGGGAATCAAATTCCTTTCATTTAAGATGTCATAATAATTTTGTTGCCAATGTCCTTTTATTGATTTGTTCTCGTTATTAACTAATTTAGCTAAACGAGTGATTATCAATAGTGTTCGTTCATAGGTAAGAGGGGAATCTAAACTGTGTCCATGCAATATGAATTTCGTTTCAGATGTCAAAATACCATGTGTTTTTAGTAATTCTTCTAGTTCTTTGTCATTAAGTTCATCTTCTGTTATTTCGAACCCTTTAACAAGCATTGCTAGCGCGTCTTTTAGTAAAATCGTTTCTTCTAATGAAATATTGTTTTTAGAAATTAATTCTTCTACATAAAGAAATAATACGTAATCATAATATGGGTTTTTAATACTTATTCCGGAGAAAATTGATTGAGCAGAAAACCCTTCAGCTGCACGTTCTGGATTGTATCCTGTTTGTGGAATTTCCACGGAAAGTGAAATATTTTCCTTAGGTTTCTCTATTGTTTTTATCGGAGCAGATGATTTTACTTTAGTTTCTTTTTTTACTGACACAGATGGAGGAGCCATTTTCGGTGGCGCAATTATGGGAGGTGCTATTATAGGTGGCGCAACTATTGGAGGCGCAATTGTCGGAGGTTCTATTTCAGGTGGGGCTAATTCTTTCAGTGATTTATATAATCCAAAATCAGCATTAAAATTATTTTCTCCTTGTTTTAGGTTTATATTATATTTACCATCTGTGGTAAGGCTGAAACCATTCGGTTCTCTAGCAATTTCTACTGTATAGTCGCCGTCTACTAGATCTTCAAATAAATACGTACAATTTTCTTTAGTTTGTTTTTGTTGAGTTCTTCCGTTTGGATCTGTTAGTTTTACCCATACATTTTCCAAACCTTCCTCATCATTATCTTTAATTTGGTTAATATTTTCATCGTTCCAAACACAATCACCAATAGATCCTAATGGTGGTTTATATCCAAAGTTAGCATCAGTGTAGCTTTGTCCACTTCGTAAGCCAGTTACCCCATGCAATGGTGCGTTTAGCCTATCAGAGGAAGTTGTTTGCACATAAGAAGTTAGTTTATCATTTACGTCTGTAACTTTTATAATGTAATTATTTGGTTCTAAATTTATAAAATTATAAAATCCTTCACTGTTTGTAGTAGTATTTTCTAAAACAATTTCCCCATCCTCAATTATTCCATTTTCATTATTATCTTGATAAAGAGCAACTGTTACATCTGCTATCCCTGGTTCCGCATCCCCCTGAAAAGTGTTTTCGTCTAAATCCTTCCAAACATAGTTTCCGATAGACGCATTACCATAAAATCCAAAATCAGCATCTAAATTTGTTGCTTCATCTCCTGATAAAACAACTTTTTTGCGATTGGTGTCTGGGATAGATCGCTTGAGTCCTTTTAAATAATTACTATCTTCATCCGCTTCAACAAAATAAGTTCCAGGCTGAAGTTTAGAGAAAAGATATTCACCACCTTCATCAGTAGTTTCTGATCCTACTTGAGTTTCATTATCATCAAAAAGACGAATAGTTATTCCAGGAATACCTTTTTCAAAAAAATCTTGCTCCATATTCATATTTTCATCTTTCCATACATAATCGCCAATAGTACCAATAGGTTTGTACCCAAAATTCGCATCATTCATCAATCTACCTTCATATTGGAATAAATCAGGATTTGTTTCAACAGCTTCTTCAATATTTGGAACAATGTTTACCAAATATTTGTCAGTTGTTGTTCGAGCATATCCATGAGAAACAGTATTATCGTCAACTTTTACT
>CAZBBI010000074.1:0-4819 GCA_964490135.1 uncultured Candidatus Peribacteria bacterium | reverse complement strand
ACTATTAACCACCTCGTCTGGTGTTTCTCCAAGTGATTCTAACAATACTTTAATTGATTCTGCACGATTAATTGAATTTTGGGGTTTAAATGATCCATCCCCATATCCATCTAAAATTCCTCTTTGTTGTAGAAATTCCACGGCTTCTAGATTTTTAATTTGTTTACCATCCGTGAAATTTCTTTTTTCTTTCAATTCACCATTGAATTTTTTGTAATTTTCAGCTTTTTTAGCATTTTTATTAAATCTTTTCTGTGTTTGCTTAACTACATTTTCAACTGCATTTTCTGACTGATTAGCAATTCTATGTGCTTCTTTTTCTGCTTCCGTCATGTTTTCAACTCCTTCTGGTCGATTCGCATTTTCTGAACGATTACTTCCAAGTTCAATCCCTTGACCTTGCATAAATGCTTGGCGTTCTTCTTGTGTAAGATCTGTCCAACCTTCTGGTCTTTCAAAATCTGCGTTTTGACCTCCTCCTTTACCTTGTCCTCCACCTCCTTGCCCAGAGTCTACCCCGTAAGCTACTCCAGCCATACCAACAATCAATGACATTACTGCTAACGAACTAATTACTGTTTTTTTTGTTTTCATCTTAATATGTGGTTAAAAAATAAAAGTATGAAATTCTTGTTATCCATTAATTAATACTCCAAATTAAAAATTTTCTTTCAAAAAATTAATAATAAATGAAAGTAAATCTTTTTTTTAACGTATAATACTATGTAACTAAAGAATTTTATTTATATTTAAAATCATGACCGAATCAATATCTCAAATTCTAAAGGACAGTAAACAAGAGAAGAAAAAATATTTAAGATGGGTCATCCCTCTTATTCTTATTGGAGTTAGTGCGGGAATTTATTTTTGGTATACTGATGATGTTTCGGAAACAAAACCTTACGTTCCTGAAATTTATGAGGTTAAAAAAGATGATATAAGCTCAACTGTTACTTCGGATGGGAATATTATCAATCCTGATATCGCAAATCTTTCTTTTCTTATTAATGGAACCCTTAAAAAACTTTTAGTAGAAGAAGGAAACAAAGTTGAAGAAGGACAATTGCTCGCAGAACTTGATAAACAAGATTTAAATTTTGATGTAAAAAGTGCTCAAAATGATGTCAACATCGCTTGGCAAAACATTAAAGCCAAGCAAGCTGACATTACAGACTTGGATATAATAAATGCTCAAAATGATTATGAAATAAATGAAAAAAAATCAGAAAGTAGTCGTTTGTCTGCTGAGCAAAATCTCACTTCAACCCAAACTAGTACACAAGCAAAGAAAAAATCAGCGCAACAAAATCTAGATCAAGCTTTTGTGGAAGCGAAACTCACAATTGAGTCTGCTTTTTCTAGTATTGAAGAAACTCTACAAGAGGTGGACTATATTTTTGGGATAGAACGAAACTATAGTGGTAAGACTATTTCTCGTCTGGCTTTTAATGATTCTATTCGAGAAACCCAAATAAAAAATCTATATAAAGAATTAGAAACAGAACTAAAAACAACCAAAGATACGTATCTTGAAAAAAAACAAACAATGGAGCAAGCCGATATTTCTCGAACTGTTTGGAATTTAGAGACCCTAACTAAAAAATTAGAATCACTGCTTGATATAGTAGTAACTGTTTTCCAAAGTGCCAGTAGTCATGAAGGAATTTCTGAAACCAATATCTCCAGTAACCTTGCTACTATACAAAACTATCAAGCTAAAACACAAAACCTCAATAGCAGTCTTTCTTCAGCTAAACAAAATATTGATACCAAGTTCTTAAACCTAAAAAACACTTTTGTAGAAATTACAAACAGTTTAGATTCAGCCCAGATTAATTTGGAAAACACCCTAAGTGACATTGAAAACAATCTCAAAAGTGCAGAATTAAAAGTTAAAAATGCAGAAAAAACTGTTAACAAATCTAATATTTCCAAACAGACCAGTTTGAGCATTCAATACGCCCAACTTGAACAATCTAAACTCCGAGTAGAAAAATCAAAATATGAATTAAGTTTAGCCGACCTAAAAGCTCCTAAAGCCGGAACTATTATCGAAATAAATGGAAGTGTCGGTGAAAGTCTAAAAAGCGATACTACTAGTAGTGATACTGCCTTTATCAAAATATTAAGCGATGCTAATTTCACGACAGAAGTGTATGTAGAAGAAATAGATATCGCCCAAATTCACATCGACCAAAAAGCTAAAATAACGCTTGATGCTGTTCCCGATTCTATCTTAGACGGTAAAGTAAGTTATATTGCTAGCACTGCTACCACGGACAACAATGGTATTGTGACTTACCTTGTTCGAATTGATATTGTCGAAACAAAAGACACTCCAATTCGTGAAGGTATGACCACCTATGTTGATTTTGTAACTGGTGAAGCCCTAGATGTCTTAGTAGTCCCTAGTAAAGCGATTGTTCGAAATCGATTTGTATTAAATGAAAATGGAGAACGAATAAAAGTTGAAATCGGATTTTCAGATGGAGATCTAACCGAAATCAAATCAGGTTTAGTCGCGGGTGACAAAATCATTAGTAATCCACAAACTGAAAACACTGAACAAAATGGAAATCAACAAGGTTCCGGAAGTAAACGAGAAATGACACCAGAAAGACTTGAACAAATGAAAGCAGCTGGATTTACCGATGAAGAAATTCAGAAACTTCAAAACGGAGAATTTACCGACGAAATGCGAGAAAAAATGCAAAAATCACGAGAATCTAATAACGGAAGTAGTGCACTTGGTGGTGGCACTGGTAGAGGTGGAGGCGGTGGACAACCTCATTAAAAAATTTATATTGAAGAATATGTCACTTATAAAACTCGACGATGTTCATAAATCCTATTACCTCAGCAACGGGGAAGAAATCCCTGTACTAAGAGGCGTAAATATGGAAATCAAAAAAAATGAGTTTGTCGCAATTATGGGAGAATCTGGTGGTGGAAAAACTACTCTTATGAATATTTTAGGTTGTTTACACCCACTAAGTTCTGGGAAGTATATTTTTGAGGATGCTGATATTGGCTATGTGCAAGACGATTTCACCCTTGCTTATATTAGAAACCGAAAAATGGGATTTATTTTTCAACAATTTAATTTGATCTCTAAACTAAGTGCTTTAAAAAATGTTGCTTTACCTGCTTTTTATGCTGGAATAAAGGTTGAACAAAGAGAACGTGATGCCGCTAAACTCCTTAAATCTATTGGACTTGAGGATCGAATATATCATAAACCTAGTGAACTTTCTGGTGGACAACAACAACGTGTTTCTATCGCACGAGCACTTATAAATGACCCAGAAATAATTTTGGCCGATGAACCCACTGGAGCCCTAGATTCTGAAACCGGAAAAGAAATTATGAATCTTTTTTCAGAATTCCGTGACCGCGGAAAAACTGTGATTATTATTACACATGATCCAAAAGTAGCAAAAATGGCTGAACGAATTATTTTTATGAAAGACGGACAAATTTTAGATGAAAATTATAAACTCCCTAACTCCTAAAAATGTTTAACCTAGAAATTGTTTCAATGGCTTGGCAAGCTCTTATTGCCAACAAAGCTAGAACCTTGCTCTCAATGTTGGGGATCATTATTGGCGTTTCTACCGTTATTGCTGTCGTAAGCATCGGAGCTGGAGCTAAAGCTAAAGTAGAAGAACAATTCAAAAATCTAAGCGTTACTTCTCTTATTGTTTTTCCAAGTCGTGGAGCTGGAAATTCGAAATTATCAGTCGATGATTTGAATACCGTGCTAAACGAATCTAAATTTGTGAATGAAGGTAATGCTACTATTTCAGGAAATAGTACTATTGCTTTTGGAAAAGAAACCCAGAGTGGAACTATTTTGGGCGTAACAGAAAACTTTTTAGATATCGCGAATTTAGAAATTTCTGAAGGTAGAGATTTCACCCTGGAAGATAATAAAAATCGAGCCAAAGTAATCATACTAGGGAAAACTTTAGCTGAAAATTTATTTGAAGATTCTACTTTGGCACTAAATAAAACAGTAAAAATTAACAACCGACAATTTGCGATTATCGGAGTTTTAAAAGAAAACGGCTCAAGTTCGTTTGGAACCTCTTATGACGATTCAGCCTATGCACCTTTTGAAACCGCACAACAAAATATTTTAGGGAAGAATGCTCAAGTTAGGCTTGTCTTTTTGGCTAGAGAAGTGGAACTTATGGAGTTGGCAGAAGAAGAAGTAACTACTATTTTGCGAGAAACACATAAAATCAGAGAAGGAAAAGATGATGATTTCAAAGTGCGAGACCCAGGTTCTATGGTGGCTTCTGCTACAGAAACTTCTGATACACTTTCATTTTTACTAGTAGCTATCGCCTCAATCGTGCTAATTGTTTCAGGAATCGGAATTATGAACGTGATGTTTGTGACAGTAGCCGAGCGAACCAAAGAGATTGGCGTACTCAAGGCTATCGGTGCTAAACAAAAAGACATTCTTACTCAATTTTTATTAGAATCGGTAATACTTTCTATCTCTGGCGGAATTTTAGGAATCCTTCTTGGTATTTCAATTATTCCTTTTTTGAAAGACTATGGAGCAATGCAAAGTTTAAATGGAGTGCTTTTGGGATTTACCTTTTCCGTTTTTGTAGGAATTTTATTTGGATTTTATCCGGCTCTTAAGGCTTCAAAACTAGATCCAGTCGATGCATTGAGGAGTGAATAAAAAACAAAAAGATTGAACAATATTCTTATTCAATAATTCTTATTTAATTTCTTATGCAAAATAAGTTTTTGCAAAAGTTCTATTACTTGAACTAGTAAAGCTCTACGTTCTTCTGTAAAA
>CAZBBI010000073.1:0-4835 GCA_964490135.1 uncultured Candidatus Peribacteria bacterium | reverse complement strand
GATGCAGGAGGAGATATGGATTTCAAAGTAACTGGAGATGAAAATGGTATCACGGCTTTGCAACTCGATATTAAAGTGAAAGGACTGAAACTTGAACTTTTGACAGAAGCACTGGAACAAGCTCAAGTTGGACGAACTCATATTCTAGAAAATATGAA
Source organism: uncultured Candidatus Peribacteria bacterium (assembly GCA_964490135.1). Taxonomy (GTDB): domain Bacteria; phylum Patescibacteriota; class Gracilibacteria; order UBA4473; family UBA4473; genus JALWQU01. The sequence goes on along the minus strand of CAZBBI010000073.1, from coordinate 4,677 downwards.
AGCAACAATTGGTGCTCCACGAGAAAAAATGAACGAGTTTGCACCTCAAATTTATACGGTTAGAGTAGAAGAAGAGGATATTGCAAAAGTTATCGGAAAAGGTGGAGAAACTATTCAAGGAATGGAGAAAGAGTTCCTGGTTGATATTTCTATTGAAAATGATGGACTTGTGACAATTGCAGCTGTGGGAGAAGAAGGAGCAAGAAAAGCTATTAAGCGGATTGAAGAGGTTACTTATAAGCCAAAGGTTGGAGATATATTTGAAGATTGTGTCGTGAAAAAAATTATGGACTTTGGAGCGTTTGTAGAATTTATGCCAAAACAAGATGGTTTGGTGCATGTTTCTGAGATTGCTAAAGAGCGAGTAGAAAACGTGACGGATTTCCTTAAGGAAGGACAAAAAGTAAATGTGAAGATTCTTGGTTTTGAACGAGGAAAAGTTAAACTTAGTATGAAAGCATTGTTGTAGGGAATCTCTACCCCTCCTAACCTCCCCTATCCAGGGGAGGAATTTTCCTTTATGTTTTCTCATGGATAGGGAGAGTTAGCGGGGGATAGTCATCAATTCGAATAAAATGAAGATTTTCTTTTACATCTCAGATAAGAAAATAGTGACTTATGTTTAATTGTTTCAATTTGGAGGACAATCTGTGAAAACAGAATTATCATTCATTGTGTGATCGAATGTAAGTGTCCTATTTTATTAATCTTTAGATTGGGAGATGCCTATGCCTTGGGAACTTTTGGTAGTATTGGCAGTTGCATTTTTTGCAATGTTGCCACTTGCAAAAATGGACAGGAAGCGAAAAATCGACAATTAAGTCGGAACGGTATGAGAGGAGCCGAAAATCCTCTCAAATTCTAAAATAATCGTCCTTGTAACAAAAAGGTTTTTAGTGGGTTGTAGGTTTTTCGATGAATTTCACAATAAACACCTTTGTCGAGGAGTTTTCGGTGTTTTTCGGTGCCATATCCCATATTGGTCTGGAAGTCGAATTGGGGCCATTGGTCAGCATGATCACACATGATTTCGTCTCGGGTATATTTTGCGATGATGGAGGCTGCGGATATTTCAGGGATTTTTTCATCACCTTTAATTATATCTTCAGAAATAATAGGGAATTTGAATTTATCCCGCCCATCAACGAGAATCTTAGTCGCTTGGTTTTGAAGTTGTGAAAAGGCGATGTTCATCGCTTTTTCGGTAGCTTTTTTGATGCCGATATGGTCGATTTCTTTGGCAGAAATAATACCAACGCCCCAATCGCAGTCTTGAGCAATTATTTTGTACAAGGTTTTGATTTTATAGGGAGAACATTTTTTGGAATCTCGAAAAATATTAGTTTTGATTTTTATATCTTCGGGAAAAATAACCGCGGCCGCAACGACAGGACCCGCTAAAGGTCCTCTGCCTGCTTCATCGACGCCTGCGATTATTTCCATTTGGTTTGATTATTCATGAAAATTAGAAAATAGACAATGTGTTTTTTTTTTGTATTCTCATCTTGTTAAATTATTTTAAGAATGTCAGAAAATCACCTCATTACCGATCGAAAAGAAAAAATAAAAAATTGGGAAGCTAAGGGCTTTTCTGGGTATGCCAAGAAATTTGATAGAACACACACTGCTACTCAAGCGAAAGAAACAGTAAATTCTCATGATTCATTACGAGAACCAAGCGATTTGATGAAAAATGAGGTAAAGCCCCAAAATGCTCTTTGTGGGCGACTTATGCAGATGCGAGATATGGGAAAATTAGCGTTTCTTCGGATTCGTGATGTGAGCGGAGATTTTCAGATTTGTTTGGCCAAAAATGTCCTAGGCGAAGATTATAAATGGTTTGTTAAAAATTTAGATCTTGGTGATTTCTGTGGATTTGCTGGAGAATTTTTTCTTACTAAACATGGAGAACCATCATTGATGGCTGTAGCAGTAACACCTCTGTCAAAGGCGTTAAGACCATTGCCAGAAAAATTTCATGGATTAACAGATACTGAAGGTTGCTATCGAGAACGAAATCTTGATTTGATAACTAATCCAGATACGTTTAATCGATTCAAAATTCGTTCAGAAATTGTTCGAGAGATTCGTAATTTCTTTCATGAAAAAGATTTTCTAGAAGTAGAAACAGGGATATTGCAGGCACAAGCAGGAGGTGCTATGGCAAAAGTGTTTGAAACACATCATAATGCCTTGGATCATGATTTTGTACTTCGGATTGCATTGGAATTAGACCTGAAGAGAGCTTGTTCTGGTGGATTTGAAAGAGTATTTGAAATTGGAAAAAATTTCCGAAATGAAGGCTCTGATCCTTCACACCTACAAGAGTTTACTATGCTTGAATGGTATGCTGCATACCAAGATATTGATACGAATAAGAAATGGACACAAGAAATGATTCAAACTGTAATGATGAAAGTTCTGGGAACAACAAAAGCTACAATTTTGGATAAAGATGAAAAGGAAGTAGGAATTGATTTTGGTGGGGAATTTACGGAGGTTAGATTTCCTGATCTTTTGAAAAAATACGCTGATTTGGATATGTTCACCGCTTCCGATGAAGAAGTGAGAACAAAGGCTAAAGAAGTCGGAGTAGAACAGATAGATGGTGTAGGGAGAGCGAATTTACTTGATGATATTTATAAAAAAACAGCTCGACCAAATATAGTTCAACCAACTTTTGTGATGGATTATCCAGAGGATTTAAAGCCATTAGCTATGCCAAATGGTGATGGAACTGCTAGTTGTTTTCAACTTTTAGTTGGAGGCTGGGAAATAGTAAATGCTTATGGAGAACTGATTGACCCAATGGTACAAAGGTCTCTTTTGGAAAAACAATCAGCTGCAAAAGAAGGAGGGGATGATGAAGCTATGGAATTGGATGAAGTTTTCTTGAAAGCTATGGAACATGGATTTCCACCAATGACTGGGAATGGAATTGGAATTGATCGGTTTGTCTCACTAATTACGACCCAATCAAATCTTCGTGATGTGGTGTTATTTCCGATTATGCGACCAGAACAAAGTAAAGAAAAATATGATGATACTCAGGTTTCAGTAGCTATTTTGAATGAAGATGCAAAATTAGAAAATTGGCAAAAATTGAATGCTATTGCACATTTGACAGCAGCACTTGGAGCAAGAGAGGGAAAAAAAATGTTTTTTCAGGATGAATTAACGACTAAAGATAATGCAAAAATTAAACTTAATACAGAGCATGCTATAATTATTAAATCAGCTCTTTCTGATAAGGATTTAAAAAAACTAATTACAACAGCGAATGAAAATGAGTTAGGAATTGCTGAGTTTACACGCGGAATGCTAGAAACTTCTGATGATAAGAAATTGGTTGCAGAGGCACGATCTAAAAATTATTCAGAAATTGAACATTTAGGGGTTTTGGTCTTTGGGAAAAAATCTGTGGTGGAGAAATTGACTAAGGGGTTTGAGTTGATGAAGTAAAAATAATTGATTTATCGTAAGACGTTTGTTATAATTTGTACGACAATGCAATAACTTTGTAATACAATGACAACTTTAACGGTTCGGATTTCAGATGATCTAAAAAAAGATTTACAAAAAATGGCAAAACAAATGGGACTGTCACTTTCTTCATTAGTTTCGGCTAATTTAACTAACTTACGTAGAACGAGAAAATTAGAAGTTTCTGCAGAACCAAATTGGGATAGTCCTGATTGGACACCATCTGATAGGTATTTTGAAGAAATGCAGACAGACCCTGATTTTAAAGAAGTTGCATTTCAGACAGGTAAAGATGGAACTTTAGATGATTTTTTTAAAAGTTGTGATATAAAAAGATGAAAAAAATAGAATTTATTTTACATAAAAGGTTTAAAAAACGTCTTTTAACGCTTCATAAAAAAAATCAAATTAAAGTATGGGATATATTGAGAATTTTAGAAAACTATCCACATGATAAATCTCTTCGTAGACATAAATTAAAAGGTAAATATATTGGGAAAGAAACAATTGATGTTACTGGAGATCTTAGAATTTTGATGGAACCAAAAACGGGGGAAATTATTGATATTCTTGATATTGGAAATCACAGTTATTTCTATAAAAAATAAAAAAATGAAAAATATCCCGTTCACGAAATCACAAATTCAGTCTTTGACAGAAAAATATCCAACACCTTTTTATGTTTATGACAAAAAAGCTATTGTAAAAAATGCACGAGAATTATATGAAATTTTTTCTTGGGTGAAGGGTTTTAAGAATTACTTTGCAGTAAAAGGATTACCAAATCCTAGTATTTTGGAATTACTTAAAAACCAAGGTCATGGTGCTGATTGCAGTTCTTTAGGAGAAATGATTTTAGCGGAAAAAGTAGGACTGGTAGGAGAGGAAATTATGATTACTTCAAATGATACGACAGTTGCTGAATATGAGAAAGCTGCAGAAATTGGGGCGATTATAAATTTTGATGATATTTCCCATATCAAGTTTTATGAAAAAAATGTGGGGAAGTTGCCAGAATTAGTATGTTTCAGATATAATCCTGGGCCGCTAAAGGGAGGAAACGCTATTATCGGAGAACCTAAAGAAGCTAAATATGGATTAACGACGGATCAAATGTTTGAGGCGTACAGAATTTGTAAATCAAAGGGGGTAAAGCGTTTTGGAATGCATACAATGGTTTGCTCTGGGGAAATG
>CAZBBI010000072.1:0-4876 GCA_964490135.1 uncultured Candidatus Peribacteria bacterium | reverse complement strand
GCGGAACAAAAGGAAGCAGTAGGTTTGTCTGCTGATCAAACAGCTATACTTCGTGAAATGTCTGGATTAGATTTGCAAATCTTTTTAAAAGAAGCAGCCCAAAATTTTTCACAGAATGCACCAAAAGCAGAAAATATAGCTAGATCTGGAGATAAATTAAGTAGTAAATTAATTGATATAGAAAATTATCCATTGATAAATTTTAAACAAGATTTTTCTGATTTTTTAAAGACACTTAAATCCTTTCCAGGTATTTCTCCACAAAATATTATTAAAATCAATACAGCCTTAATTAAAATATCAAAAATTGAGGAACCTCAATGGCAGAAAATACAACAAAAACAAGCACAAGCTATGAAACTGGCTAAAGAAAAACAAAAAAATGCGGAAAAAATGGAAAATAAAAGACAAACATTAACTTTGTCTCAAAAACAATTTTTAAATTCTGATATAAATTTTGATATTAGTGTGCTTGTAGCAACAGCAGAAAAAGAATGTCCAAATAATAAAGAGCAACAACTTGATTATTTTAAGGAGTTGTTAGCAGATAAAGTGTTTGATTATGTAGAAAAATGGAGAACTAAAAATATACCTATAGTTCATCAAATGTATGCTAAAGATAGTATTAAAGATTCAAAAAAAAATATTGAGAATATTTACCAAGGTAAAAATGGAAAATCATTAATGAAATTTGCAGGTGCTGGCGGTATAGGATCCTTAGTTGATGGAGTTGGTGGAACACTCGGAAATATATTTGGAAATATGGCAGGTGCTAATCTTGATATGATAGAAAAAGATCCGATACTTTCTAAGTTTTTTCCAAATGAAGGAGGCAAACCTACACCATCTGATATTCTTTATGAATCATTGAAACCTGGAAAAGATCTTACTGGTCAAAATAGTTTAGAAGCATTAGTTAAAACAAGAATAGGTAAAATATTTGAAAAAAATAAAAATGGAAAAGATTTTTCTATTAATGATCTGAGTAAGTCTTATTTTAATATGGGTTCAAAACAAGATATTATGGATGGAGCGAGAGGAGATAAAACAGAATATGCTCGTTTTTTGAAACGGAAGCATGAGACAGTTACTAAATCATATAGACATAATGAAGGAGATGAGGGAACAGATTGGCAAGGAAAATATGATGAATATTTACGAAATACTGGTCTTGCGGCTCTTGATTTTCCTCAATGGATGGAACAAAACGTTAGAGATGGTAAGTTTGGCAAATTAGAGCATTTTTGGAATAAAATAAAAGATATGTTTTTTGGGTTGATGGAAAGTCTAGGTATAGATTGGTTTGATGATGATAAAACAGGAGCGCAAAAAAATAAATTTGCAGAAGAATATTCGCAAGCTCTTGGCGAAACTCCTTCTGGAGATAATCCTGCAGAAAAACCAGATCCATTAATAACAAGAACGATTGATAATATAGGAAATTATTCAAGATTTAGAGATTTATTTGCAGGAGAAAAAAATGTCTATGTTTATGTAAATGAACAAGCAGTTGATCTTATGGATAAAAAATCTCAAGCAACATTACCAAGTTCGTTTAGTTTTACACATATCAATTCATTGATAGATGCACATCCGGAACAAGCAAAAAAAATGTTTTCAAAAGATAAAACAAAAGCTTTGAATTTGGAAGATATTGATTTTATAGCTAAAAAACAGGGAAACAGTAGTGAAACAGGTGTAAATATTCTATTAGAAGCGAATGCAGTTAATTTTTCACTTGATAGTGAATGGAAGAAGGGTTTAGCAACAACACTTGGAATAGGTGGATTAGCTGCTGGGGCTTATTTTTTATCACTTGGTGTATTAATAAAACTATCACCTGTGGTGGTAGGTGGAGCTTTGGGTGGTACTTATCTTAATAAAAAAGGAGGTATAGGTAAGTTACTAGAAAAAGATGGGTTTGGTGTAAAATACAATGAATTATCTAAAGATAAATTATCTAATACAATTGTGTTTTTGAAAAACCTTGCTGATATAGAAGTAAGTGATATAAAGTTATCAAAAGTATTAAGTACAGAGGATCAGAAACTTTTTGATAATGATATAAACTTTGAAGATTTACCAAAAGGTTTATTTAAATTTAATAAAGATACAGAAAAATTTGAAATGTGTGGTTCTCTTGAAAATTTAACAGAATATACAAAGAAAAATAAATCAGTTGTTCCTCTTACTGGAGATCAATTAGTTTTATTGGCTAAATATTTCGAACACAGTGAAGAATATGAAAGTTTGGAATTTGAGACGATTTCTAAATCTTGGTATAAATATGATGAAAATGTTTATAATAGAAATGGGGAGTATGTAGATGGTGACTCTTTACCAGATAAAAACTTTTTACATATTGATGAAGGTGGAACAAATATAGCTGATGATAATTTTGAAAATTTAGATGCTTTATTTGAATATGTTAAAAATGATTTCAAAGTAAAACCCTAAACATTCTTAAAAATTTCTGATAAAATAAAAAAAACAAAAAAATGAATCAAACACAAGATCCGCAAACACAAAATACTCAAGATGGTAGTTCGACTGCTCAAGGGCAGGGGAGTGATCCACTGTTTCCAACAGCTGATCAAGTAGTTTTGGAGAATTTAAAAACGCCTACAGGAAAATTTTTCTCGGAGTTTAATGTTCCACAACCTTTAGTAGATGGGGATAAGGCATTGATTGATTTGGTGATGAAATCAGAATCTATGAAGGATTCGGAAAGACAGTATTGGTTCAATCTTACAGAAGTTATGAACGATGAACAGGTTGATAAATTAAGGGATATTTTGACACGTGAACGGCAAAAATTGGCAGATATTGAGAATAAATACCACAAAAAGAAAATAGATCCTGTTGTTGCAGCTCGTCAGGCAGAGGAAATAGCACAAAAACGTGCGTCTAGGCAAGCAGAACTAAGACAAAAAGAAGCGGCTTCAGAGGCTTCTGAGTCTGAGGAAGATATACTGGGAGAATTGGAAAACGTTTAGTCTAACCAGTTTTCTTCTCATGAAATTTCTTAACTTGAATTTCAAGTGTATCTTTTAATTTATCCGCTAGTTTTTTTATATTTTCAGCGTTTGATTCGGCATGGAAACTTCCACGATGTGGACATGTCATATGAGCTTTGGCGTGGAATCTTTTTCCCGCTTGATGTTTGTCTTTTCCTAACTGAATAATTATTTTTACAGAATCTTCATCACCAGCTTCTTTCCCAAGAAACTTTGTAAGCCCGGATAATCGTTTTTCAAAATAAGCTTGATCTTCGTCAAAAAAAGTCACATCGTTTTTGTTGAACTGGATAATCATAGTGTTTAATGATTAGGAAATAATGAAAATTAGGAAGCTATTTGTTTGTCAGAGAATTTAGAAATAAGCTCAATCTTTCCTGTATTTGTAACTTCTCCAACTACTTTAGCTTCAACTTCATTATCGGATAAATTCAGAATTTCGCAAATATTTTTGGCATCTTTTTCTTCGACAAAAAGCATCATTGCAGTTCCACAGTGCCAAGTCTTATAACATTCCTCTTCATCAATATCTCCAAGTTTTTGTAGATCTTTTACGGCTTGATGGGGGGAGTGTAGATTATCAAAACTAGCGCCAAGTTCTTTTGGCAAGATTCGTGGGACGTTTCCTAGGATACCGCCTCCAGTAATATGGCAGATTCCATGTATATTGAATTTCCGTTCACCTTCAAAATCTCCAATGAGATTATCCAATACTAATCGATGAAAAATTTTCGAAGGAGTTAGTAATATCTCTCCCCAAGTTACGCCATCTTTCCATTCTGCGTTGTGCCACTTTGAACCAAAATTTTGTTCACAAATCTTTCGTGCTAAACTTGTTCCATTTGACCGAATTACTCGTCCTTTTAATCCGATAATTTTGTGACCAGATTTTATGTTTTTTCCAGTAATAAATTTGTCTTTTTTTACCACACCTACAGCCGTTGCATTCCAGATGATTTTGGTTGCTGCTCCTGGAACTTCGGCTATTTCTCCACCAGGGACAACTATTTTTTGTTCCCTGCAACATTTAGAAAGTCCTGCTGTCATTGCGCCAAGTACGTTTGGATCAATATTTGGAACATCAAAGGTATTGGTTAAACTAACTACCTCTGCCCCAACACAGATAGCATCATCAGCCACCATAGCTACTAAATCTTCTCCTATAGTGTCGTATTTACCGATTCTTTCGGCTATTTCAGTTTTAGTTCCTGTTCCGTCATCATTTTGGATCAAATAAAAATCTCCAAAATCCAAAGCACCAGCAAATCCTCCTTCAAGTGTTACGGGTTGACCAATTAATCCAGCTCTAGAATCAAAAGTTGTTTTTGCATTTTTATAAGCTTGCTTGGAAGCACTGTCCCCAGCTTCAATATCTACTCCAGCCGATGCGTAATCAAGTTTTGTCATATTATTTCTCAAAAATTATAATTCCTAAATCTTCTCCAAATATTGCTTTTAGATTTTTAAGCTCATTGATTTTAGTTTTTCCTATTCTTGCAATCAAAATAGGTGTATCTGTTTCAATTTTTAAATTATGATTTCCAATAACTTCAAAGTGTTTTTCTGCTTCGGGGAAAGTTCCAATTAATTTAGGAGAAGTAAAGGTTGTCAAAAACTGTTCAAGTAATTTTACATCATGTGCTCCAATCTTTTCAGGAATTACTAATGATGGAGAATTTGGGAAAATAGTCTTTATCTGGTAGGTGAAAGAAACTTTTCCAATTAAAGAAACATAGGAGTAAATACTAAATAAAGATATTAAACTTCCAAATAGTATAGAAGCCAATATCTCCCAGGATAAGGGGATGACTTGCATGGAATTGAACGTTTTTGGATTAGTTATCGCGAAAGGAAAACTG
>CAZBBI010000071.1:0-4897 GCA_964490135.1 uncultured Candidatus Peribacteria bacterium | reverse complement strand
AAAATATTGATCCAGATATGATAAGTGACATCACAAATTATTTAAATTTAGAAAAAACTCTTTTTATCGTTATTTCAAAATCTGGTGGAACACCTGAAACACTTAGTCAGTATCTTTATTTCCGTGATATTTTGGAAAAAAATAATCTTAAATTATCTGATCATATTGTAACAATAACGGGACCAGATGGATTTCTTCGTGACCAAACAATAGAACATCAATTAACTTCTTTTTCTGTTCCAGAAAATGTTGGGGGACGATTTTCTGTTTTAACTGCTGTTGGACTGCTTCCTAGCAGTCTCATTGGAATTGATATAAGAGGATTACTTCAAGGTGGAAAAGAAATAGTAGAACAGTTTTTAAGTTTAGAACTTGAAAAAAATCTACCTTTTCAGCTAGCTGCCATTGAATTTTTATCTAAAAAAACAAATCATGTATTGATGCCTTATGCTACAAAGTTACGTAGTTTTTCATCATGGTTCACTCAACTTTTAGCTGAATCCACTGGAAAAATTAATGCACATGGGGAAAGCGTAGGTTATACACCTATTTGTGCACTTGGTGCTACTGATCAACATTCTCAAATTCAACTTTTTGCTGAAGGACCAAGTGATAAACTTGTAATTTTTATTTCTGTAGAAAATTTCGAAAAAAACACACAAATCCCAGTTTCAATAGATCACGAAAAAACAAATTTTTTGAAAGGACAATCTTTTAAAGATTTATTGTTAGCGGAATATGAAGGAACTGCTCAAGCACTAACAGAAAAAAAATGCCCAAATTGTACAATTTCAATAGATAAAATTTCTGCAAAAAATTTAGGAAAATTATTTGTTTTATTTCAAGGAGCTACAGCTTTTCTTGGAGAATTTTTGGAGATAAATGCATTTGATCAACCTGGTGTAGAGCGGTCAAAAATTTTAACAAGAGAGATTTTAAAAAAAATATAAACTTACTAAAAAACAATCTGATTAAAAATGCTAGATAATTTCTTTTTCTAAAAGGAATTTTTGGAGTATTTTAAATATGAAAAAAAATATAGGAAAATAAAAACACATAAATGAGAGTTTTAATGCTTGGATGGGAGTTTCCTCCTGTTTTCTCTGGCGGTCTAGGTGTTGTAACAAAAAAGCTTGCAGTAGAAGCTACAAAGTTAGATGTAGATATTCTTTTTATGATACCTCATTTTTTGCGCAAACAAATACCCCAGCATGAAGTTCCCAATGAGTTAGATATGGTAAATATTGGAAACAGTAATGCCGAAGCTATTATCAAAATTCATCGAATAAAGTCTTCACTTTGTTCACCATATTTATCAGAAGAAAGTTACCGAATTCAAATGCGTGAAACATTGTTTCAGCAAGAAAAAAAAGAAGCTCCTTCCGAAAGTGAAAATAAAGAAGTTTATGGTCGTAATTTGTTTGAAGAAATAGAAAGATTTGCCTATGAAGCAGAACTTGCTTGTGAAAATGAAAAACTGGATGCCATCCACGCTCATGATTGGATTACCTTTCCAGCGGCTCTTCGTGTAAAGAAACGTTTTGGTATTCCTTTTATTGCGCATGTGCATGCTACCGAATACGATCGAACTGGAGATAATCCAAATCCAGATATTTTTGGCAGAGAAAAATACGCTTTAGAACAAGCCGACAAGATAATTGCTGTAAGTTACTTTACCAAAAATATTTTGGTTACTAAATATGGACTTCCTGGTGAAAAAATCGAAGTACTACACAATGCTCTTCGTACTAAATCTCAAGAATTAAGACCTTTCCCTGAAAAAAAATTCTCTAAAAAAGATCCTTTCAAAGTTCTTTTTTTGGGAAGATTAACACTACAAAAAGGACCTGATTATTTTTTGTCAGTTGCAGAAAAAGTAGTTAAAAAATATAAACATGTTCAATTTATATTTGCGGGAAGTGGAGATATGAAACATAGACTGGTTGAAGAAATTGCTAAAAAAAATCTACACAAAAATGTTTTCTGTGCTGGTTTTGTTGATTACCTGGGAAAACGAAAATTATTCGCCGATACAGACCTGATGATTGTTCCTTCTATTTCTGAACCTTTTGGTTTAATTGTCCTTGAAGCTGTCGAATATGGTGTTCCTGTCATATTAAGCCATACAGCCGGAGCACGCGAAATTGTTCAAAACACTCTAGGTGCAGACTTTTGGGATGTTAAAAAAATGTCCGACTATGTCGTAGCTTGTATTAAATATCCTGTTTTACGAAAAGTATTAGCAGAAAACGCTTACGGTGAAACCAGACGTCTAAGCTGGGAGAGTCAAGCCGTAGAATTAACCAAAATATATCATAAAACCCTAAACCAACATGGCTAAATCAGTTTGTTTTTATTTTCAAGTACATCAACCATTTAGAGTTGCTCAGTCTTCTGTATTTACAGAAGATAATCCTGTGATTTTTGATGGACCAACCGATTATGAAAATAAAAAAATATTCGAAAAAGTAGCTAGGAAGTGTTATCTTCCGATGAATAAACTTTTATTAGATATTATAGAAAAACATCCTGAATTTCGTGCCTCATTTTCTTGTTCTGGTGTGTTTCTTGAACAATGTGAAATGTTTGGAGAAATTGGAGAAAAAGTTTTAAACCAGTTTAAAGCTTTAGCAAAAACTGGAAACGTAGAATTTATAACTGAAACTTATTATCACTCTCTTTCTTTTTTGCATTCAAAACTAGAATTCACAGAACAAGCCTTACTACACCACAAAAAAGTACAAGAATTATTTGGTCAAAAACCACAAATATTTAGAAACACCGAACTAATTTTTTCTGATGAATTAGCAGAATTCATACGTAATCTTGGATTTAAAGGTATTCTATGTGAAGGATGGAATATTGATGATCCAAATAATGTTTTTAATGCTAAACCGGTTAAACATGAGAAATCTCATAGTAAAATAACTAAAAAACATGCACCCGTAAATATGTTTGGTTTAAAGAAAAAAATAAAACCAGAAATAAAAGTTCTTACAAAAAATTATCAACTTTCTGATGATATAGCTTTCCGTTTCGGTGATAAAAATTGGGCTAGTTTTCCACTTTTTTCAAACACTTATGCCGACTGGATAGACTCTACACCAGGAGATACTATTAATCTTTTTATGGATTATGAAACATTTGGAGAACATCAATGGGAAGATACTGGAATTTTTGATTTTTTTGCAGCCTTTCCCGAAGAATTTGCAAAAAGAGGTATAAAATTTCGAACTCCAAGTGAAACTATCGAAGATTTTGAAGTAAAAGGTGAATTCTCTGCTCCAGAGTATCTATCATGGGCGGATGAGCACCGAGATCTTTCTGCCTGGTTAGAAAATGATTTACAAAAATCTGCTTTTGAAGAATTAAATCAACTTGAACAAAAACTTCATAAGATTAGAAAATCTAGAAAAAAAGAAGTTAAAGATTTTTTGCATGATTTCCGAAAACTTCAAACATCAGATCATCTTTATTATATGTCTACAAAATATTTTGCTGATGGTGATGTTCATACTTATTTTTCACCTTTTGATACACCATATGACGCTTTCATTGCTTTCATGAATGCCTTAGAATGGTTTAGAGGTCGTGGAAAGAAATTGGGAATTTTATAATTAAAAATGCCAAAATCAATTGTATTGGGAAACGGAAATCTAAATGTTAATTTTGATGAAAAATTACAACTAAAAGATTTTTATTATCCTTTTGTTGGATCTGAAAATCATAGTGATTTCGAATCATATAATAACAGAATTGGAGTATTTGTTGATAATTCTATTTCGTGGTTAGGATCTGATCCTGAGTGGAAATTTTATATCAATTACCATCCGAACACCCTTATAGGTAACAGCTTAGCTAATAATTCTAATAAAAAACTCAGTCTAAAATTTGAAGATTTTGTTTGTGTCGCACATGATATTTTTGTCAGAAAAATAACTATAAAAAACGAAGCTGAATATGAGCGTAATATAAAAATCTTTGCCCATCATAATTTTCATATTTACGGTCAAAAACAAAAAGAAACAGTACTTTATGAACCAGAATTAAATGCTGTATGTCATTATAGGAATGCCAGATACTTTTTAGTAAACGGTTTATGGGATGATCTAAAAACTGGTATGAATCAATTTTCTACTGGTATTTCAAATTACCAAGGGCACGAAGGTACTTTTCGTGATGCTGAAGATGGAATTTTAGAATGTCACCCAATTGAACAAGGATCTGTTGACTCAACCGTTGGATTTGAGTCTATATTTAAACCAGGAGAAACACGTACACTTTGGATTTGGGTCGCTGTTGGAAAAAATGAGGAAGAAATAAAAAAAAATAACGATCGTATAATATCAATAACTCCTCAGCAAGCTTTTAATTATACAGAATCTTATTGGAAAGCCTGGTCTAAAAAATCTGAAATACAATTAAATGGAGTAAATCAAAAAATAAAAAATCTTTGGCGTAAAAGTGCCTTGATTGTCCAAACACACGTAGATAACGGAGGTGCTATTATGGCAGCAACAGATAGTGATGTAATGATCTTTAACCGTGATACGTATACTTATACTTGGATGAGAGACGGTAGTTTGATATCTATGGCTATGTCAAATGCTGGATTTTCAGAAATTTCTAAAAATTTTTTATTGTTTTGTAAACGAGTTATAACTCATGAAGGATACTTTCATCATAATTATACCCCTGAGGGTTTTCCGGGAACATCCTGGCATCCCAAATGGAAAGATGGCAAAATTCAAATACCAATACAAGAAGATGAATCGGCTTTAGTGTTAGTAGCTCTTGAAAATTATTACAAAAACACAAAAGATATAGAATTAATTAGAGAATTATTTGATGATCTTGTTTTAAAAATTGGAAATTTTTTAATTAATTTCACAGATAA
>CAZBBI010000070.1:0-4916 GCA_964490135.1 uncultured Candidatus Peribacteria bacterium | reverse complement strand
AAAAGGAATAAAATTCCTAACAAAGTCTTTTTGGTCACTTTCTAGACAGAGACAAGAAGCTTTTTTAAAAAACCTCTATGATCTTTCTCCTGAGAACAAAGCCCTGTTCACACTTCGTCTTGGGAATGACAAATCAGCTGTTTTTGAGGCACTTAAGAAAGATATAAAAAAAGAAACAATCAATCGAATTGGTAAATTCAAAAAAATCAGATTAGCTAAGATAAACACTATTTTGCGTAATACTCAAAAATACGCGCTACCAATCATACAACAAATCGAACTTAAAAAAGAAGTATGGCTAGGAATGTTAGCCTTTATAATTTCCAAAAAACATCTACCAGATCGATATCAAGTTGCTTGTGCAAGACACTTAGACCAATACCTTAAAATGGTCGAACATCATATTTTGGAAAAATCTGAAGTTGAAGATATTTTGGCAAAAGACAAAGAAATACTTATGACTATTATTGATAGAGGTTTTTATTTACCAAGTATTGAAGATGTTTATTTGAAATATTTTTTTGAATGAACAAGATTAACTTGATCAGAACCTATTTCGCTGAATTAAAATTTTAATACTTCGTCCATTCATATACCGGTGAAAATTCTTTATTCCAGGTATTCTCCCAATTATCCGCCAGCCATTCGGCCGGAGACTTTCCTTTAACAAAGACAAATTCTTTTATAGGTTTAAGATAAATCGATTCGTCCTTTCCATAGACATCCAAAATAGCCTCTTCTTTAAGTGTTTTTTCGGCTTGTTCCAAAAATAGTTTAGCATAATGAAGCAATGGTTTTTCTTTATACTCGGCCTGTAATCCATTCTTCGCCGCATCTACCAACAATGTTTTATAGTCGGTGTAAGACATATCCTTGAACGTTTCTTCTAGTAAAACCAGTCCCTCCTCCGAATAAACAAGTCCCTTTATCAACGCTGGAAAAGACGGCACCATATGCGGAGGAAGTGAATCCACACAACGAATTTCAATCGTTTTCCTTAGTCGTATATCCATCCAAACCGATTTCATATGCATATCAAAATCCGCCATCGTCGCCTCAAACCCCTTATATCCATTGGTTAAATATTCTCCAAAAGTAATATCTGAACGAATCCATTTATTCCCTTTATTTATAAAAATCATCTGAAGCGAAAGCGCATTATTTACCCAATCTTCATACGAAAAATCAGATTCATACAGCGCCTGTGGCATACTAAAACGTGGGATATCACACTGATTGGCGACCCATTGTCTATAACTACAAAACCCAGTATTTTCCCCTTTAGAAAAAGGAGAATTAGCAAACATCGCTGTCAAAAAAGGCGCCAACTGAAAAAGGAGTTTCCCTTTTCTAGAAAAATCAGCCTCCGACGAATAATCAAGATTTACTTGAACCCCAGCCGTTTTCTTATACCAAGCCAACCCAAAATCGTTTCCCGTTTTTTCCTTAATATTAGAGAAGAAATAGTTCATTTCTTGTTTTCTGTCTTCATCTATATCCTCAATCTCCTCATTTTTACTAATCGGATGATACCCCGTACCCAACCAATTAATCCCAAACATATTTGAGATCTCCGTGATTTCATTTTGGTGAATACGAAACTCTCTCGCCAGATCATGAATAGATTCTTGTGGCGAACCAGCCAACTCAATACGACCATCTGATTCTAAGTCGATGATTGTTTTCCCTCTTTTCATCTGAAGGATCGAACGACCTTGTTGTTTTGTTATCTCCCACCCCAACTCCTCATACATCTTTCCTAATATAGCCAAAAAACCATTTTTCCCACTATAGGCAGCCGTTTCTCCAGTCTTATAATCCACTCCAATTTTTTCACCTCCTAGCCCTATCAACTTATTTTCGGTCTCAGCATCTCGGAAACTCTTGAGAATATCGGGTAAAAATATTTTAGGGTCATCTTCTGATTCTACCGAGGTATCTTCTGTCATATTTTTGTCTTGTTTATTCCAGAAACCTACCAGATTATGATCAAACGTCAATGTTTATAAGTATTTTCAGTGAATTTAATTTATAAAAAAAATGATTTTTGTCTCTAGAAAATAAAAGGGGTGTCTATGAAATATTTATTTGACTTTATATTATGAAAAAATAAACTATCAATACAAATTGATACAATTAAAATTGATCACAAATAGAATACCTTGTTTCCAAAACGATCCGCAATCCAAAAAGGATTTTAAAAAAGTTGGCGAGTTCCTAAAAATCATCAACGAACCGAATCGTTTAAAAATTCTTTGCTTTCTTCGACATGGAGAACGGTGTGTTTGTGATATTTGGAAATCTTTGGATATGCCTCAAAATCTTACTTCTCATCACCTAAAAACCCTTAAAGATTCCGACCTGATTAAGTCAAAGCAAGAGGGAAGAAAAATCATTTATTCATCAAATACAGAAGTCATTGAAAAACATGCTTCGCTTCTAAATAATTTTTTAATTTCAAATCTTTTAAACTAAAAAAATGTCACACAATCATAATCATCCGCCAGTTAATTCCCTTTTACGACTCTTCTTTGCGATCGTCATTAATAGCACCATTGTTGTTTTTGAAATCATTCTCGGTGTGATTACGGGGAGCATGGCGTTGATTTCCGATGCCGTTCATAACGTGAGTGATATTTCAGCAATGATTCTTGGATTTTGGTCAGAAAAAATTGCGAAAAGACCCGCCAATCATAAAAAAACTTACGGGTATAAAAAAATTGAGTTTGTCACTGCTTTTGCCAATAGTATTTTGCTCTCCGTTGCCATCATATATGTCTTCTACGAGGCGGTTATGCGTTTTTTCAATCCCGTAGAAGTACAAAGTCAGACCATGTTTTATGTTGCGCTCATCGCACTTTCCGGGAATACCATTGCAACGCTTATTCTCCAAAAAACGGCTGATCAAAACTTTAATCTCAAGGCTGTTTGGCTTCACTCTCTTCAAGATGCTCTTTTGTCATTAGGCGTTGTTATTGCATCGGCGATTATCTATTTTACGGGTTGGAATTTTATTGATCCAGCTCTTTCAATTATCATCTGTCTCTTTATTGCGAGAGAAATCTATAAAATAATTACGAAAACAATTAATGCGCTTCTGGATTCAGTTCCTGAAAATATTGATTTTGAAAATGTTAAAAAAGATTTACTAAAAATAAAGGAAATAAAAATAGTTAACGACTTACATATTTGGCAAACGGGATCTCATAACAGAATGCTTTCAGCACATCTTCAATCAGAGAAATCTGATACTGTAAATATTATCAAAAGAGCACAAAAAATGCTTAACGATAAATATAAAATTCAACACTCAACTTTACAGATTTTGCCTTTGGACTCTGATTTAACAAATTGCAACCACTGTAATTAATTTCTATGAAAATTCGAGTGTATGGTTTTTAATAAACTAGAAAATAAAGTCAGGTACCTTTTTTTAAGTAGAACTTATTTCGCGAAGAAGCAAAAAACTTAAACTAAAGATTTTTCAATAAAGTCGGAAGGTCTTCAATTGAATTAAGAATGTAATCTGCCTTTGATATATCAAGCCCTTCACAAAACGGATTTTTGATTGCCACAACTTTAACTCCTGCGGCTTTTCCTGCGGCAATACCCCTAGGACTATCTTCGATTATTATTGACTGACTAGCAGAAACATTCATCTTTTTCATAGCGGTAAAATAAGCTTCTGGATCTGGCTTAATCACTTTGCAGTCATCGGCACACAAAATTAGATCAAAAAGGGACAATACACCATAGTCTTTATGAGCAAATTCGTAGTAAGATCGACCTACACTTGTAACCATTGTTAGAGAGTAGAGTCTTTTTAATTTTTCTAGTGTAGGTTTCACACCTTTAATAAGAATATCTCTCGATAGAACTAGTTCTTTCCAAATCTGGTTTCTTTTAACTTTGAAAGCCTTAATAGCTTCATCATCAAAACCTTTTCCTTTTAGGTAACCAATTGAACCAGTATTGGATAACTGAGTATAGTGTTGAAAATCACTTAGTGTGTGATCAGTAATTCCCATTTCAGAAAACACCTGAGAATTCGCCTCAAAAAACAAACCTTCAGTATCAACTAAGATACCATCATTATCGAAAAAAATATGAGTTATTTTGGTCATTACTTTTTTTATATCATACTTTTAAAAAAATTTATAATGTTTTTAATAACCCTTCGCAGGTTCAAGTTTGTAACTTGAATTCTATCTTTAAAAGTTTAGGTGCCGTTCATTTATTCATTAGAATCTTATTAATTACTTATCACCTTAATGATGAAAAAATCACTATCGCTCTCGTTACTGCTAGTACTTTCTCTAACACTCTCGGCTTGTACAAACTCCAAGACAACTCCCCCAGCCGAAGTAGAAACACCCATACCAGCCCAACCAACCACTCAGTATGATCAAAACAGCTGGAAAGAATTAATTCCTGCTGATTGTAAGGCTTTCTTTGATGGTTGTAATAATTGCCAACAAATGCCAGAAGGAGACGCCGCTTGTACTAGAATGTTCTGTGAAAACTACAAAGAACCAAAATGTTTAGATGCAGAAACTCCAACCATGCACCCTAGTTGGGATGCCAATGGTGACGGAACCAACGATTGTGAAAAAGACGATACTTGTGATAATAGTATCGATTACACGCAACCAAAGCCAAGTTTAGCTTCCGATTATATCGGACTTTCTGTCGAAGAATCACAGACTCTGGCTAAATCTAAAAACACACCATTCCGAGTCGTTGAGCGAGACGGCGAGCCTCTTCCTGCTACGATGGACTGGCGACCAGGACGACTCAATGCTTCTGTAGCAGATGATATCGTTGTTGGAATTCAAGTTGAAGGACAAGAAAAATAGATCTGTCTTTCCTAGGGGTATCCATAGGGTATGGATACCTCAATGAGGAAATGGTTTAAT